>JAUYSA010000129.1 GCA_030696545.1 Hyphomonadaceae bacterium | reverse complement strand
ACGGGGTGGTGGTCGGCATCATTGATCCGGGATCGGCTGGCGGAATGCTGATCCTTGCGGGCGTCGGCATCAAGGCGGCGTTTCCGCTGGTTCATAACTGGCTGACGGACGCCTATCCGAACACCACCGAGACGGGCGCTGTCGTGCTGTCGCCTTATACGACCACGATGGCGGTCTATCTGCTGGCGCGGTTCTTCGCGGGGTATGAGCCGCTGATCTGGATCGGCGCGGCGATGACGATCTATCCGGTGTTCTTCGCCGTGATGGAGAATGATCTCCGCAAGGTGCTGGCGTATTCGACCAACAACCAGATCGGCTTCATGGTGTGCGCGGTCGGGATCGGGTCGACATTGTCGATCAATGGCGCGGCAGCGCATGCGGTGGCGCATATCGTGTTCAAGGGTCTGCTGTTCATGACCATGGGCGCGATCCAGTTGCGGCTGGGAACGACGAAGGCGAGTGAGCTGGGCGGGCTGCATAGAACAATGCCGTGGACCGCGTTGGCCTGTCTGGTCGGCGCTGCGTCGATTTCGGCATTGCCGTTTCTGGCGGGCTACACCTCGAAGACCATGATCATGACCGCGGCTGAAGCCGGACCGGGGATGTTCGTTGTCTGGCTGATGCTTCTGTTTGCGTCGGCCGGGGTGCTGGAGCATTCGGGGATCAAGGTGCCGTTCATGGCTTTCTTCTCGCACGACAGCGGGAAGCGGCCGGAGGAAGCGCCGTTCAACATGCTGCTCGCGATGGGGCTGTCGTCGGGGCTTTGCCTGATCATCGGACTTTACCCCGGCTGGTTCTATGAGCTGCTGCCGTTCCGGGATCAGGCGCAGGAATTCCTGGTGCAGGACCTGTTCTCGATCTCGCACCTGCTCCAGCAGATGCAGCTTCTGACCTTCGCGGTGCTGGCTTTCATGGTGCTCTGGTGGTTCCGGATTTATCCGGCGGAGCGGCCGGGGGTGATCATCGATGTCGAATGGTTCTGGCGGAAGGGCGGGCCGGTTCTGGGCCGCTGGCTGGCTGGGCCGGTGCGGGCAGGGGGGCGGATCGTTTCGGGGATAACATCGAGCGCGATTGCCGGGCTGCAATCGGGCGCCCGTCAGGTCTTCGCGGCGGAGGGCGTGGTATCGCGCAAGCTTCCGCTGAGCGGGACAGCGATCTGGGCGCTGTGTTTACTGGGCGTCGTTTTGCTGATTGCGCTATTCAGATAGCTGAGAACAGCATTCGATACACAAATTCGGGACTTCAAACCCTCCCGTATTTACAGCGTGCGAGAACTCCCTGAATATACGGGCAGTATAGGCATCGATTAAAATCGATTCTGCTGGTCCGGAAGAAGTTCAGCGCATGGAACGCGAATCACGCGGTGGCTCTCATCTTATCGAGATGGTGTCGAATATCGTCTCCGCCTATGTCGCGCACAATTCCGTGCCGGTGGCCGAGCTGCCGAGACTTATCGAACGGGTCCACGCCACGCTGAGCGAGATCGAGGGCGGCGGGTCGGTCGAGACCAAGCAGGAACTGAAGCCCGCCGTGCCGGTGCGCAAATCGGTGACGGACGACCACATCGTCTGCCTTGAGGACGGGAAGAAGTTCAAATCGCTCAAGCGGCATCTGCGCACGCGCTATGACATGTCGCCGGAAGAGTATCGCGAGAAGTGGAACCTGCCCGCTGACTACCCGATGGTGGCGCCAGCGTATGCGAAGCAGCGTTCGGAACTCGCGCGCAAGATGGGCCTCGGCCAATCCAAGAAGTAGTCACGCAACGCGCCGCGCCTACTCCATCTTGATCGGCGTTGCTGGAATGAATCCAAGTCTCAGCCAGATGAAGCACAACACTCGCACGAAGCGGTGATGCGCGTTGCTTTGAATGCGCTCGCGGAAGCAAATTGAATCGTTCCCGAAACGTGGCTTCTTTGCACTCTGTTGATGCAGATGAAGAATTCGTTGTCATGGACTCTTGCCAGAGTCGGCGAACCGAATCACCCTCCGGGACAGTGATGCGAATCACTGGGCCGCGCCGCGTTTGTGGCGTTTGTACTGGAGCGGCTCTCTCAGGACGGACCATTCGCGCAACTGGTCGGGCTGGCCAGCGCGAGTTCGGAAAACAATCAGAAGTCCAGCTGGCTGCCGGTCCCGTGGATCGTGCCGGTTTGGATTCGTGAAGGGGCTGAGAATGTCTATCGACCCAAACGTGTCTGCCCCTCGCGGGCAGCAGAAAGTTCTTGATGCGTGGAGCAAGCGTCTCCGCGGCCGCAATTTCATCACCTGCGAAGACATCGATATTCCGGCGATCAACCGCGAGCTTGCGTATATCAGCCTGCTTGGCAGCGAAGATGGCGAGTACCGTTTCCGCCTTGCGGGCACGGGCCTGCAGCAGGTGTTCGGCGGCGAAGCGCGCGGCAAGGCCACAGGCGACATCGATGTCTGCAAGGGCGGGATGATGTGGGGCGAACTGGTCACGCGCTGCATGCTGCGCGCCGTGCCGGTGTCGGGCATGACGAAGCTGTCCGATGGTTCTGTGCATTTCTGGCTGCGCCTGCCGCTGTCGTCGAACGGCGTCGAGGCTGACATGGTGCTGTGCCATGACCGCTATCTTCCGCCCGAAGCGCTGGCTGATCCGGACCGCGCGGCGCTGCATGTCGACATGGCGCTGCGGCTGGATTGCGGCGAGCTGATCGCGGCGTAGGATTTCTGACGACAAGACAAACGCCCGCGACCTCGCTGATGCTCGATCAGCCAGGCGCGGGCGAAATTGTGTTTGCGGCTGTGTTGAGGGAGGTCCGCGCGGAAGCGCGCAGCCCCCTCCGTCTCGGCGCGAAGACGCGCCGATCCACCTCCCCCGCCTGCGGCGGTGGAGGACTTCGAGCGTGATCACTGAGTCCTCCACCATGCGGAGCATGGGGGAGGTGGATTGCAGCGTAGCTGCAAGACGGAGGGGGCTGTTGGCGCGGTCGCGCTGCATGCGTTGCGCACGGCGGTGCGCGAGGCGTTCGAGATCGTGGAATAGCGCTGCGGCGCGGCTGAGGCGGGCGAGGATCTTCCTCGGCGGCTTGGCGCGGTGGAGGACGGGCGGCTTCAGGCGCTCGATGTAGATGAAGGGGAGGCCGGCGATCTGGCGGGCCCGCTCGGTGATGAGGAGCTGCACGCCGTGCTCGATGACGATGATGAGGGCTTCGACGCCGGCGCAGGATTCCGGGTTGGTCAGGAAGTCGTTCAGCTTCTGCGGGTCTTCGAGACAGGCGACGAGCCAGTGGAGATATTCGCGCGTGACTTCGCGTAGCAGCGCGACGGGGTCGAGCGGGAACAGGATGCGCAAGAGAACGAGGAACAGCTCGGTCATGGGTGGGAGTATGACGCTCAGATCCGGGCTGGTGGAATCTGGGGCGAGCTATCCCCCATCTTTGTTGGCTAGAGCGTTGAGTTTGTGAGGGAAGGCTTTTGGCCGTCCTACGAATTCGATATCGCTCTATCCCCCAAACGAGATGTCAGTGCGCGTGAGCCCCCTCCGTCTCGCGCTGCGCGCGATCCACCTCCCCCAGTGCTTCGCACTGAGGGAGGCAAGGCAGCGGTGGTGGTTTGCCTCCCCATGCGGAGCAGGGGGAGGTGGATCGATGCGTAGCATCGAGACGGAGGGGGATGGGGCGGTGTGGCTGCGCTGGTGGGAGTGACTGCGAAACGGCCTGCAAAGCAGCTTATCCACACCCATGGTTATCCACAGGGGCGGGAAACGGGGCGGAATCGGGAGGGGAACAGACTGGAATCGGGAGGGGAACGCCGACCGCTAAGTCAGCGTCCCTGCCGGAACATCAGTGATGGTGGTGGTGGTCCTCGTCGGGGACCGCGTTGTACTTGCCGCATTTGGGGCATTTGACGGCGTCGAAGGGCTCGCCGTGGAAGACGTCCATGTGGCTGACCTTGTCCATCAGGCGGGTCTTGCACGCGCCACAGCGGTAGGTCGTGTCGCCATCCTTGCCTTCGAGGGCGAGCTGGCCGGCTTCCGGTTCGAGCACGACGGCTTCGCCGGCCGGCTTCGGAATGATGCGCATCTCTTTCTGAGGCATTGGAGGTCTCCCTTGAGATTTGCGATGTGGACGGAAGGGGTGGGGGCGTCAAGGGTGGGGGCGTGACTGACGTTTTGTGAGCACGCCCTCGTCCTTCGACGGGCGGCCCTTCGGGCCTGCTCAGGATGAGGGCTGAACTGCTGGTGGTAGAGTAGCCCTCATCCTGAGCAGCACGCGATGCGTGCGTCCGTCGAGGGACGAGGGCGTAAGCTCAGCCGAACCTTCCGGTGATGTAGTCCTGCGTCTGCTCGACCTTCGGGGCGGTGAAGAGCTGGTCGGTGGGGGCGGTTTCGATCAGCTGGCCCATGTTGAAGAAGGCGGTGATCTGGCTGATGCGGGCGGCCTGCGCCATCGAGTGCGTGACGATGACGATGCAGGTGTGCTTGCGCAGGTCTTCGATCAGCTGCTCGATGTGAGCGGTGGCGACGGGGTCGAGCGCGGAGCAGGGTTCGTCCATCAGGATGACGGCGGGGGAGACGGCTAGCGCGCGGGCGATGCAGAGGCGTTGCTGCTGGCCGCCGGAAAGGCCGAGGCCGGATTTGTCGAGGCGGTCTTTCGCTTCTTCCCACAGCGCGGCGCGGCGCAGGGAGCGCTCGACGAGTTCGTCGAGGTCGGCCTTCGACTTGGTGAGTTTGTGGGTGCGGGGGCCGTAGGCAACGTTGTCGTAGATCGACATCGGGAACGGGCTGGGTTTCTGGAACACCATGCCGATGCGCGAGCGGACGGAGACGGGATCGATCTCGGCGCCGTTGACGTCGACGCCGTCCATCAGGATCTGGCCTTCGACGCGGGCGCCGGGGATGGTGTCGTTCATGCGGTTGAGGCAGCGCAGCAGGGTGGACTTGCCGCAGCCCGAGGCGCCGATGAAGGCGGTGACGGCATTGTCCGGGATTTCGAGATTGACGTCGAACAGCGCCTGTTTCGGGCCGTAGAAGGCGTTGATCTGGCGCAGGCTGATCCGCGTGGGCGAGGTGATCGCGGATTGCGTTCTCGGCGCCTGCAGGGCGAGGCCGGGGCGGCGGGCGGATTGGGGCGCGGGTTCGCTCATGCCGCTGGCTAGCGGCAGGAGGGGCGAATGTCCATTAATCTTGAGATTGGCAGGCTTGGGATCGGCAGCGTTACGACTGGCCGCGCTTCACGGCGGCGAGCGACACGCGCGAGACGACGTTGAGGAGCAGGACGCCCACGGTGATCAGCAGGGCGCCGGTCCAGGCGAGCTGGACAAGGTCGGCCGAGGGGGAGCCGGCGTAGCGGTAGATCGCGATCGGCAGGCTGGCCATCGGCTTGGTCAGGTCGGTCGACCAGTTGGAGTTGCCGAGCGAGGTGAAGATCAGCGGCGCGGTCTCGCCGGCGATGCGGGCGACGGCGAGGAGGATGCCGGTGAGGATGCCGCCGAAGGCCGCGGGGAGGATGACCTTGCGGACGACTTCGTTCTCGCGGCTGCCGAGGGCGATGGCTCCGTCGCGGTAGGCCTGGGGGACGAGGCGGAGGATGTCTTCGGTGGTGCGCGCGACGACGGGCATGGCGAGCAGGGCGAGGGCGAGGGCGCCGGCGATGCCGGAGAAGCCGCCGAAGGGCGAGACGGCGATCTGATAGACGAACAGGCCGATCAGCACCGAGGGCGCAGATAGCAGGATGTCGTTCACGAAGCGGACGACGGAGGCGAAGGGCGAGGTCTTGCCGACTTCGGAAAGATAGACGCCGACCATCATGCCGAGCGGCGCGCCGATCATCGAGCCGATGCCGACCTGGATGAGCGAGCCGACGATGGCGTTGGCGAGGCCGCCGCCTGTGCCGGTGGAGCTCATCGACTTGGTGAAGACGTCGAGCGAGAGGCCGGTGAGGCCTTTCGAGAACAGCATCCAGAGGATCAGCGCCAGCATGATGATGCCGATGATCGCGGCGACGATGCACAGGCCGCTCATGATGAGGTCGGCCGCCTGGCGGCGGAAGTAGCGGGCTTTGACGGCGGGGGAGAGCGTTCTCATGCCATGCGCTCCTGACGGAGGAGGAGGCGTGCGAGCGCCAGCACTCCGAACGAGACGACGAACAGGATGAAGCCTAGGCCGAGCAGGGCGGCGAGCTGGATCGATCCGGTTTCGGCTTCGGGGAAGTTGTTGGCGACGACCGAGGCGATCGAGGCGGACGGGGCGTAGAGACTGTCGGGCATTCGCGTTGCGTTGCCGATGACGAAGACGACGGCCATGGTTTCACCCAGCGCGCGGCCCAGGCCGAGGAAGACGGCGCCGAACAGCGAGCCGCGCACTGCGGGGATGACGACGCCGGTGAGGGTTTCCCAGCGTGTCGCGCCCATGGCGTAGGCGCCGTCTTTCAGGAGCTGCGGGGTGGAGAGCATCACGTCGCGTGTGGTGGCGGCGATGAAGGGCAGGATCATCACGGCGAGGACGAGCGAGGCGGTCATCAGGCCGACGCCGAGCGGCGGGGCGGAGAACCAGAAGAAGCTGTCGCCCAGCGGCGGGATCCACGCGAAGACTTCGGTGAGCCAGGGCTGGACGGTTTCGGCCATGAAGGGGGCGAGCACGAAGAAGCCCCACATGCCGTAAACGATCGACGGGATGGCGGCCAGAAGCTCGATCGCGATGCCGAGCGGGGCGCGCAGGGCGCGGGGGCATATCTCGGTGAGGAAGAAGGCGATGCCGAAGCCGATGGGCCAGGCGATGCAGATGGCGAGCAGGGCGGTGATCAGCGTGCCGGTGATCGCGGGCAGGGCGCCGTAGATCGAGGTGACGGCGTTCCATTCGGTGGACCAGATGAAGCCGACGCCGAACGTCTCGAACGCCTGGCGGCCGCCGAGAAACATGATGAGGAGGATGGAGGCGAGCACGACGACGACGATGGCGCCGGCGACGTAGAGGCTGATGTGGAAGGTGGTGTCGCCAAGGTGAGGCTTGCGCGTGCCGATCAGCGATTTTGCTGCTGTCGTTTCCATCGTCTGGCCCCTGACCACCCCGAATGCACGTCTGTTATTCAGTCTTTGTGACAAAGGGAACGGGGCGGATTTCTCCGCCCCGCGCCTTTTTGTCTCTTCTGGCTATTTCCAGACCGGCTGGCCGTTGGCGCTGATCGTGGTCCATTTCTTCCGGACCTGATCCTGCACCGCTTTCGGCAGGGCGATGTAGTGAAGCTGGTCAGCGGCGGGGCCGCCCGATTTGAAGGCCCAGTCGAAGAATTTCAGCACGTTGGCGGCGCGAACCGGGTCTGACGGGTTTTTCGGAACGAGCACGTAGGTGGCCGAGACGATCGGCCAGGTTGTGTCGCCGCTCATGTTGAGCATGGAGGCGGCCATGTTCGGCGCGTTGTTCCAGTTGGCTTGGCTGGCGGCGGCGTTGAAGCCTGCAACGGTCGGCTTCACGAACTTCTTCGCGCGATTTTCCAGCATCGGCGCCTGCATGCCGTTCTCGGTGGCGTAGGCGTATTCAACATAGCCGATGCCGCCCTTGGTGTTCTTCACGGCTGCGGCAACGCCGGCATTGCCCGGAGCGCCGACGCCGGTTTTCCACGGCACGGAGTTGCCGGCGCCAACGTTGGTCTGGAAGGGCAGGCTCACCGAGGCGAGATAGGAGGTGAAGATGTTCGTGGTGCCCGAAGAGTCGGCGCGATAGGCCGGGGCGATCGCGACGGCGGGGAGGGTCACGCCCGGGTTGAGATCCTTGATCTCTTTCGCATTCCACATGCGGATGCGGCCCTGGTAGATATCCGCGATCACCGCGCCGTTGAGTTTCAGGTTTGCGCCGTCAACGCCGGGGATGTTCACGACGACAACCACCGCGCCGATGACGGCGGGGAATTGCAGCAGGTTGTTGGAGGCAAGACGTTCGGACGCGACGGGTGTGTCCGATGCGCCGAAATCCACCGTGCGGTTGATGATCTGCGTGACGCCGGCGCCGGAGCCGACCGCCTGATAGTTCAGGGCGCCCGCGCCGGTGGCTTTATACTGCTCACCCCATTTCGTGTAGATCGGGCCGGGGAAGGTGGCGCACGCGCCAGTGATGTCCTGCGCGGAAGCGGCGGCGATTCCACCGCCGATCACAGCGGCAATCGCTGCGGCGCGAACAACGCGACCGACACTTTTGGTCAGTTGATTCAACATGAGTTTCTCCGGTTGAACTCGAGGAGGCGGCAAGGCGCCTGCTTGAGCGAGGTGATTACCACTCGATCTGCGAACGTATTGTGACAACATCTGCGGTTCCGCTCTGCGCGTTGTTCGGACGCTCGATGTCGAGGTGCGACACGTCAGCCTGGAACTTCAGGAAGGCGAGCGGCTGCCAGGTGGCCTGCAGCGTGACGCCCTTCTGTTCACCGCCATCCATCGTCCCGTCGGTCAGGTCTAGGAAGTCATAGCGGGCGCCGAGCATGACCGCGCCGATGCCCTCGTCGGAGCCAAGCGTGCGCTTGGGAACAACGCGGCTGAAGGAGCCATCCTTGCCGTTATAGACGCGGCCATCGCCGGTGGGCGACCAGAAGAAGTCAATGTAACCGCCCTGGAAGGTGGGCTCGAATGCGCCGAGCGCTGTGCCCGACTGTGGCGTGGCCTGAAGCTGGCCGTATTCAGCCGACATGCCGAACTCGTTCATCTGGCCGGCAAGTTCGACGCCGTAGAACGTGTCCTTTGCGAAGGCTAGTGAGCCGGTATCGACGAAACGGTCGCCATAGCCGGTCTGCGGACGGGCGCGGTAGCGGAAGCCTGGGCCACGGTTGCCAGAGGCGTCCGGGCCGCCTGAGTTGTCGCGGACGCGCGCGTTGAGGCCGAGGTGGACGACCGTGATGCCGTCGGGCGTGCGATCATAGATGGGCGCCCAGGTGGCGCGGCCTTCGAAGCCGACCGTTTCGCTGGTGTTGGTCGATTCCGGGTTGTTGAAGTCATCGCCCTGGATGGCGAGGCCGGCCGACCAGTTGCCGCCGCCCGTCGTCACCGCGATTCCACCGATCTTGGTGAAGCCGAAAGCGTTGATGTAGCCGGAACGCTCGTTGAACGGGATGTTCAGCGAAGACGTGCGGTCTTCCATCGGCGAGACCTGATTGTTCTGGCCCAGCGTGAATTCCCAGTCGCCGATGACGTACTGGATGAAAGCGTCGTCGAAGCCGACTTCGGTGTCTGCGCCAGAGGTGGAGACTGCTGTGACGATGGGGCCGCGATCGGCTTCGCCGGTTTGGCACCCCGAGCGCTGGGCGACGGCGAGGGTCGTGGTGTTCTGGCAGAGGCGCACCGTGGTGGTGGTGGACGAGGCCTGATCGGCGCCGGGCGCGAATTGCAGCTTGATGTTGTACTTCCAGTTCTGGGTGAACTGGCCTTCGACGCCGAGGAAGGCGCGGCGCACGAAGGTGCGTGTGTAGTTCTGGTTCACCGCGGCGAGGTCGTCGGTGGAAATGTTGAACGCGTCATACATGACGCGGCCGTTGATCTTGAAGATCCGGTCTTCCTCCGTGGTGCGCGGCGAGCCACCCGACCATGACGTTGCGACGCTAGGGGCCGGGGGCAGCGGTGCGATCTGCTCGGCGGCCGAAGCAAGCGATGCCTCTTTCTGTTCGGCGAGCATCTGTTCGACGATCGCCTTGACCTGTGCGGCCTGCGCGGGCGTCAGCTGGCTCAGATCCTGGCTGGGCTGGACGTCGGTGGTCGTGGTCTGGACGGTGGTTGTCTGGGCGTGGGCGACAGTGGCCGATGCCGCCGCGAGCACCGCCAGAGCCGCCGCGCGCCGCAACGAAGTGTTGAATGACATGCAGTCCCCTAATCTTCTCGAGTTCGGGTCCGGACGTCATGGAACGACGCTGATCCGATGGCGCAGGGGCTAGGCCTCGCGCGCAACGGCTGCGTGAAGGATTTGAAACAGAATTGTAACAACGCACAGGATGGGCGGCGTGTCGCAGCCGCGCGGTGGGTGAGGGACGGCGGCGCCCCATCCGAAAAATTAATCTAATGAAAAACAACGGACTAGAATAGGATTTACGTCCTATTGATAGGAAAGTTATCCTAATTATGCACTTGACGAAAGTGGCGCTATGGATAGCTTTGATGAGCGTGACAGGCTGGCCCTCACCGAGTTGGTGAAGTGCGAAGTTGAAAAGATGGATCGTGAGAGTCCCGCAGCCGCTGGGCTGGCCGTGATCAATCTTTTTGCGGCGGCTTTTGCTTCTGGAGAATCGCCGCTTGCACGTCTTCAGCGAGCTTGCTCGCAACCCTCTCGCGGTAAGCCTTATTCGCAATGTCGAGAAGGCGCTCGCAAAGGTTGATGCAATTCCAGATATACCGCCAACGTTCTGGCTTCCACGCCTGCCGTCCCGGGTTTGGCCCTGTCGGCTCGAGCAGCTTGTCACACCAAGATACGATGTACGGTTCATCAAACTCGTGTGGGCGGACCTCATGCGCAAAGTGGTTCCGCACTTTACGCACGGCTGTAAGTCGATCGCGCATGCTCTCCGAGATGACGCCTGAGGCGTAGGCAATCTTTATGCGAGCGCTAAAGGGGCCCAGAAGCGCACCCTCTCGAAAGAACAGATCTTCCTCATCACCTCGTTTTGCGAAGTAGTCCCAGATAGCAACCTGCAGGCAGGAGTTGACCAATTCTCCCGCGATTAAGGCGGTGCCTCTGTCGCTCTGTTTTGACATCTCGGCATAGACTGCATCTAAATCCAAACTGCCCACGCTCGCCCTTTTAGGGCCTTGTTCGCGGGCCTTCTTTCCTCTGTTTCGGCTACCCATGAAAAAGCCCCCCGTTGATCCCGACCAGCGCAGCCCTCAAGAGGCCGCGCGCCTACGTGATGAAAGCATCCGGCGCATGATCGCGACGCCGCCGAAGAAGCTGAAAGACGAACCCAAAAAGCCGCGCGTGAGTGAGCCGAAGCTGAAGCTGAAAAAGATCATACCGTGGCAGCGCTAGCTGCCCCTTCTCTTCGAGAACCGATCGCCCTACGCGTCGCAAGAAAGGCTATACACTCCCTCAGCCCATTGCTATGTTCCGCGTCTGTTCGCAACGGGCCGTGGGGGGATGCGGATGCCAAATGTGAAAACTAAATACTTGACCTATCGTCGCGCGATTTGGTTCGAACCGAGCCAGGTGGGAAACAACCTTGCGGTTCTTCTCACCGACGTATTCAAAGCCAAACCAAAAATTGCCGACACTCGGTACGCCTCGGGCTCCAATCATTTGGACGTGCGGGACAAGGCTCCCAATGGCACAGTTGTGCACTTGCATCTCTCCTCATACGGCGTCGGCGAGCACGCATCGACCGTCATGAAGGATTATGTGCAGGGCAATGAAAAACTCGGCACCGCGCCGCCACCCGTAGATGCCGATTTCCTCGACAATGATGCCTACGTCCTAGTCGAAAACAGCAACGTGTTTATCTGCGCAAATGGCATGCACGAAACGACGATTGCATTTTACCTACAGTATCTAGTCAGTCTCATCTCCCAGCCCGCTTCAAACTTCAGCGTCGAGCGTGTCCCCGTGAAGGACAAGATGGAACAACTCCTTTCGGAGGGCGTAAAATCAATCGAGTTGGACGTTGCGGATTTCGACGTCCATATCGATGCGCTAAATGAAACGGCGGAATCTCCTGTTCAAAGAACTTGGCGAGCGGTTCGCGGTCTCATCGAGAAAGACCGAGACAAGGGCGAGCTTCAGGACTACGCGCAAATTCAGTCGAGAATTATCTACACCTATGACGGCCGAATTGCTGGAGACACTACCAAGCAAATCATGACCGACATGGCGTTTGATCTCGTAGAACAGGGCGAGTCTGGATTCGTCATTGTTACCACGGCAGGCACGCAGATCACGGCAGGCGATGTTGCAATTCGAAAAGCCTACCGGATTGAGCGTGACGGCAAGTCCTTGGATCGCACGGAGGCGTGGGGAGCTTTAGACGACTTCGCGACGGGCTTGAAAGAATCGGGAATATGCGCGGCATAGACCCTATTCGGTCGGTAATTTGGCTTGTAGCCATTGCAGTGGCAGCTCTTACGCTATCCACCGATCGCTTTCTCGTAATCGATCTGACTATCGCCCAAACGCTCATCGGCACCTTCTCTGTTTTGGCCGGGTTCTTGGTGAGCGCACTCGCCTTCATTCAGCCAGTCGATCCCAACACTACGATTGGAGTGGCTACCAATTCCGAATTGAAAAAGCGCACCGTGCGCCTGAGCTTCTTTTTCTATCTCTACCTAGTCGACATCATCTTGCTGCTGATTTTCTCAATCATCAGGGATTCAGCCAATCTACCTCACCCTCTACTTGGGAGGGTGGCGCTGGCATTTTCGTTGTTCTCAATCGTCCTGTCGATTGACGTCCCGCGCATGGTGCTAAAGCTACGTGCGCTTCAAAACTAATTCCTGAACGGATAGCTCCGAACACGGACCTTCTTCGGCTTCGGCGGATGCTTCTTGCGATACGCAAGGAAACGCCGCGCCAGCAGCTTCGGATCTTGTGTCGGCGTGTTGTACGGCGCTGCTGGCGGCTTCGGCGGGCCCTTCCGCTTACGCGGTGGCGAGCTTGCCTTTAGGCTGTCGCAGCACCAGACGCTTGCCGACAGAGCCACGCACTGAAAGTTCAGCGCGGTCCTTGTCGTTGAAGCCCAGCTTGCTCCGCGTGTTGTGGCGGAATTCGAATTCGGTGAGGTAGCGGTTGAGATACTTCTCGCCGCAGTGCTGATAAACGCCTGTCATGCCTTTCTTGAACACGCCGAAGAAGCCTTCCGCGCTGTTCGTGTGAACGTCGCCACGGACATACTCGCCAGCGGAGTGCTTGACGCTCTCATGGGTGGCAAAAGCTTGGTCGGCGCCGGTGTATAGGCGGCTCTCGTCGGTGTGCAGGCGACTTTCCTCCGCGACGTTCTCGCGAAGGATTTTGGAGATTGTAGCTTTATCGGCGTTGCCGACATGGAACACGCGAGACTTGCCGCCACGCTCCACCAGAGCGACGACGGCGCGCTTGTTGGACGGACCCTTGCCGCGCTTTGAACGGCGCTTGTAAGGCTGGCCATCGGTCTTGGTCGTCGTCGGTTCTTCGACTTTGCCGTAATAGGTTTCGTCGGCTTCAACGATCTTGCCGGGACCGCCCAGCTTGTCGTTGTTGTCCTTCGGTGCCGTCATGGACTCGCGAATACGGTGAGCCATGAACCATGCGGTGCGGTACGAGCCGAGGCCGAGCATCCGTTGAAGCTGGGCAGCGCTGACGCCTTTCTTGCTCGCGGCCATCAGGTGATGAGCCAGAAGCCATTTGCGCATGGGGACGTGGCTGTCCTCGTAGATCGTGCCCATCGTGGCGGTGAAATTGGTTTTGCAAGCGCGGCAGAAGTAGAGCCCGTCACGGGCGACCTTCTTGCCTTCCTCCTTGCGCTTGGCGGCGCGGGCCTCGTCACGCTTCACCGTGACGGCCTCGTCCACCACGCCACAATGCGGGCAGACAGGCGTGCCGCCCGGCCAACGCAGTTTCTCGAAATGCCGACGAGCAACCTCGTCGTCATTGAACATGGGCTCGGTTGTGATGTCGAATTTGGCGGTCATTGTCGGTCTCTTGGCCTGTCCACATATAGATAGGCCCAACTCCAACTTTCGTCAAGTGCATAATTAGGAAAGTTATCCTACACCCCGGATTCCGGCCTCATATTGCGGGCTCAGGAGACGAGGAGGTTGGAGTTGGATCTCGTTAAACAGATGAGGGAAGATCAGGCCCGCGCGTGCATCGCCGTGGCGGTGGCGGCGGGAGCGTGCGGCGCGCGGGCAGACGCGGTGGCGGGCGGCGGACGCGAGATTCGCGTCGCCTTCGCGCGGCAGGTGGCGATGTACCTCGCCAGCGTGGGATTCGGGATGAGCCTTGGCCGGGTGGCGCGCGCGTTTGGGCGCGACCGCTCGACCGTGCGCCATGCGTGCAGGGTAATGGAGGAGCGGCGGGAGAATCCCGGCTTCGACCGATGGATGGACGCGCTGGAGGCATCAGTCGCCCGCGCGCCGGTGTCGGCATGAGCGAAGTCGAAGCAGGGGCGGATCGCGCGGATTATATCGAGAGCGCGATGCGGGCGCTGGCGATCAGCGGGCGGCAGCTTGTGCGGCTGAAGGCCGGATGGGGCGTGATGCGCGGAACCGACCGTAGGCTGCGCACGCGCTTCCTGCTCGAGGATTCCGAGGTGAAGCGGCTGGTCGCGGAGGGCAGGATTGCGGCGGCGGGCGAGGATGTTCGCGTGCTGACGGATGTTCGTGTGGAGGCGCCGCCGCCGATCGAGCCGTGGGCTTTCATTGCGGCAGGCCGGCGGGATGCCGCGCGTTCAACCGGAACTGGGTTCGCGGCGCTGGCGACGGCGGCACGCAAGGGGCAAGGGCCGCTGACGATGCGCCATGTGAATGCCGGGCTGAGGTTGATTGCGGATGCGGAGCGGCGCGACACAAGCAAGGGCCTGACGATGGACTGGGATAGCGGGCCGGTCGATCGCCAGAGGCGGAGCGGCGTGGGCGGCGGCTTTGCTGGCGGGGCAGCGCAAGCGGCAAAGCGATTGCGGCGTGTGAGCGGGCTGGTGGGCAAGGATGTTTGGAAGTTGGCGTGGGCGGTGTGTGTGGATGCAGTTTCGCTGAGGACTCTACAGGCGCGCTTTGGGCTGGCGCAGCGCGATGTCAGGCCGGCGGTGGCGGAGGCGCTGGAGGCGGTCGCGCTGGCCTATGACAGCTAGGCGGCTGCCGCGAGACTGCGGATGCGGGCGATCATCGAGGCGAGGCCGTTGGAGCGTTGCGGTGTGAGCGCGTCGGCGACGCCGATCTCCTTGAAAAAGGCGGGGGCATCGAAGGCCAGGATGTCTGCGGGCTGCTGGTCGGAGAAGAGGTGGACGATCACGGCGACGAGTCCGGCGACGATTGCGGCGTCCGAGGCGCCGCGCAGGTGGATGGCGCCGGGGGAGATGGTCGAGGGGGCGGGGGCCAGCCAGACCTGGCTGGAGCAGCCGCGGACCTTGTTTGCGTCGTTGTATTCTGAGGGTTCAAGCGCTGGCAGCGCCTTGCCCAGGTCGATGAGATGCGTGAAGCGCGCTTCCCAGTCGCCAAGGAAGGCAAAGTCTTCACGCAGCTGGTTGGCCTGGCCGGAGACACTCATGCGGGTGACATGACGTGGCGCGGTTGATGATGCAAGGGCGGCCCTCACAGGAAGGCGTGCAGCGAAACGGGCAAACGAAAACGCCCCGGCTTGCGGCCGGGGCGTTTCGGGCTGTTCGAGCCGGTGTTGTTACTTCGCGATTTCCGAGAAGCAGCCGCCCATGGAGCGAACATCTTCGCCCGGCAGTTTCAGGCCGTGGCGCGCGAGGCAGAAGGTGAGGTCCGAGCGGACGTGAGCGGCGGAGACGCAGGAGAAGAGCTGCATCTGCGCTTCTTCAAGGCAGGCCACCGACATGCTGTCGTTCATCGCGGCCTTCACGTCGTTCGTGTTGGTCTTGTCGGCTTCGATCGCGTGGAAGGCGGCGAGCGTGACCATGCGGTTGGCCGTGCCGTTGTATTTGGGATCGACCTTCAGCGCGGACGAAGCAGCGGCGACTGGTGAGATGGCCGAGAAGGCATTGCCCGGCGCGCTGGCGGCGAACACCGAGACCTTGTCCCAGACGGAGCCGGCATTCGAGGGCGAGGCGGCGACGCTGGCGAGCATGGTGTTGAGATCGGGGCCCGAGAAGACTTTCTCGGCGGCATCCGTCACCGGGCGGGCGGCCTTGGCGGCGACCGAGAGGGATTTCACGCTGCCGTTGGCGTCTTTGACCTTGGATTTGCCCCAGGTGACTTTCTGGAGCTTGTAGGACTGCTCTTTCACGAAAGCGCCGGCGCTGGAGATGCGGCTGGAGTCGCGGGAGTTGACGGCGAGGGCCGACTGGAGGGCAGCTTCGCCGCCTTTCAGCGTGCGGGCGTAGCCGACATCGTTGCGCATGCCGGTCATGACGCGCTCGCGGCCATAATAGCTGTCGATGTCGCGGACGGCGTCGACGAATTCCTTGTTCTGAGCCGCGAGGATGGCCGAGTAGGCAATCCAGCCGGACGAGAGCTGGTTCGGGTTTGGGGCGCCGAAGGTGTTCAGGGCCTTGTCCAGTTCGGCGGCGCTGCCGAGTTCCTTGGACATGATGGTCGAGACTTCGCCCTGGTATTCACCATAAGCGGCGGCCGATGAGGGCAACATTCGCTTGTCCGGCGTTGGACTTGATGGAGACTGACCCATTGCCGCGGGAGCCGCGATGGCAGCCAGGGCGAGGATGGCGGCGCAAAACTTGAGTTCGGAACGCATGGGAACCTCCGACTAGGACGTCATGGGTCTTAGGGGACTGTCTGCAACCTAGCAGACGCGGCCCGCAATGTGCTTGCAAATGCAGATTGCGAGGTGAGTCATTTACACGCAGTTAGGATGCGCGATGGAACTGCAGCCTACAAGTAAGCGACTGCGGAACGATCGTCTTAAATGACGGCTCCGCGCGCCATATGGTTGGGACTTGCGACGCTGGCGGGAGCCTGGGGCGTCTTTCTTGGCGTGCCAATCTGGGCCAGCACCACCATCTTTACATGCGCTATTCTGCCTCCACTCGTTGGAATGTTCATGCGCGGCTCGACAACCGAGGCGCGAATTGCCGAGATTGAGTCGGGGCTCTGGATCGGTTTTGCCACGCTGGGCGCGGCGAGCACGGGTGGGGCGACCGCGATGGTCGTGCTTTACGCGGTTGCCGTAGCGGTCGCATGGATGTCTGGCAGCGCGCGGCTGACGAAAGAGATCGCGGGCTTTGCGCTGCTCGGGCTGATCTTCGCGATCGTTGCAAATTCGGGTGTATCCTGGCTTCACGAATATGACGCCGCCGTAATTGCCATGGGTTATGGCGTTGCAGGCGTGGTGCTGATTGGCGTGATCGCCGTTACGGCTGTTTCGGCCCAGCCAAAACGCCCGCCGCCGGTCTTTGCGAAAATCCGAACGGTGGGGGCTTCGGTTCCCGATCCGCTGACGGTGTCGAAGATCAAGCAGATGGAAACCAGGCTGCAGGAGGCGACTGTTGCAGCGGAAGCGGCGCAGGCCGAAGCCGAGGGCGCACGCGAGCGGCTTGAGGCGCGCACGACATTCTTCGCGCAGACCAGCCATGAGTTGCGGACGCCGCTGAATGCGATCGTGGGTTTCGCCGAGATGATGCGGAACGCCGTGTTTGGCCCGCTGTCCGAGCGCTACCAGGAATATGCGGCGTTGATCCATGAAGGCGGTCAGAACCTGACGCTGATCGTCGACGATGTGCTGGATCTCGCGCGGATCGAGGCAGGCCGGTACGAGATATATGCGGACCTTGTGAGCCTGACGGACCTTGCCTCCGAGGCGGTCCATTTCATGGGCGACGAGGCGGCACGCAAAGGCATCGGTCTTGAGCTGACCGGGCCGGACGATGTCGAGGCGTTCGCTGACTCAAAGGCGGTGCGGCAGATTGCGCTGAACCTGATCTCCAACGCGCTGAAGTTCACGCCGGCCGGTGGGCGGGTTGAGGTCGCGGCCCTGGATGCGCCGGGCGGATCGCTGCTGGCGGTTTCGGATACCGGAGCGGGGATCAGCCCCGAGGAGCTGACGCGGTTGTCGCGGACGTTTGAACAAGGCGAAGCGGGCAAGCGCCAGAAGGGCGCGGGGCTGGGCCTTTCGGTGGTTAGGGCGTTTGCCGAGCTTCATGGCGGGCGGCTCGATATCGAGAGCCGCGAGGGCGGCGGTTCGACGATTGCGGTGTTCTTCCCGGCGGAGAAGACGGGAACCGAGGGGAACTAGGCCATGCAGGGCGCCAGCGGGGGCTGGGAGAAAGTCGCGCGGTGCGCGATCATGTGCGCAAGACGCGCACTTAACTGGCGATGTGCGATTGCAGGTTGTCGCGCCATCTCCCCAAGGTCCAAGCGAACTGTTATGCAGAGGCGTGGCGGGGGCGCCCTGGAAGGGCAGCCATGACGGACGTGTATATCGCCTATGCGCGCGAAGACCGCGAAAGCGTTCGAAGACTGAGCGAGATGCTTGGATTCGAAGGCTGGGACGTTTGGATGGACCCATCCGAACCATCGACTGAAAACCGCGCTGCAATTGACCTGAAGCTCGGATCGGCCGGAGCGATTCTGGTCGTGTGGTCGGGTTACTCCCGTGGCTCGGAGTATGTTCGTTCCGAAGCCGCAACTGGTCTCTACAAGAACAAGCTGATTCAGGTTCGCATCGATGCGGCGGCGCCGCCGCGTCCGTTTGACCAGGTCGAGGTCATGGATATCGCCCGCTGGTCTGGCGAGCGCGATGATCCCAACTGGCGCAAGATCATGGCGGCGGTTCGTCTCTATGCAGGGCTGCCGGGAGCCGTCCGTCCGCAGGTGACGCGCCGGGTCGCGTCGGCGCCTGCCTATCTTGAGCCGAAGCGTTCTATCGCGTGGGCGCCGTTGATTGCAGCCGGAGTGCTGGTGGCGGCTGGCGCTGGGGTCTGGCTGGCTGATCCGTTCGGCTGGCGCAGTGGCGGCTCGCAGATCGCGGGCGATCCGGGAGCTGTCGCCACATCGGGCGCTTCCGTCGAGGGCGAAGTCTCGTTGGAGACGGCAAGCATCGTGTTCGATGACACAGAGGAATCTGCGGCGAACTGGACGCGCGTGAAGCGCGACGACACCAACGCCCTGCGCGACTATATCAGCGACTTCCCGCGTACGAGCCAGGCGGAGACCGCGCGCTCGTTGCTGCGCGTGATGGATGCGCAGGCTTGGGTGGACGCCGTTACCGCTGACAATGAAGCCGCATATCAGGCTTACCTGAATGACTTCCCCGTTGGTGGCCCAACCCCCGGCGCCATGGGCGCGGCCGCGCGCGACCGTCTGGTCTCGCTCAGTGCTGAGCGGGCGCAGGCGATACAGGATATTCAGCGCGGGCTGACGACGCTGCAGCTTTACGACGGCGCAGTTGATGGAAAGGGCGATGATGTGACCGTGCGCGCGGCGCGCAAGTTTGCCAGCGACAGGAAGCGTTCCTATCCGCCACTAGCGACTGCGGCGCCGCGCGACCTGCGTGCGTTTGCTGATGCGATCCAGAAGATTGCGGGCGGCGGGCAGGCCAAGGCTCCGATCATTGCAGCGGCTACCACATCGACAAACGCTGCCGCCGAGGCGGATCGCCGGCGCGTCGCGCAAGCGCAGGCCGCCGCGCTGGCCGCAACACAGCCAGCCACAGTACAGCAGCCGATCCGCACAGGCGCAGATTCGCTCGCGGCCGCCGAGCTGGAGCGCGTGGGTGATGCGAATGCGTGGGTGGAAGCGGAGCGCGCCGGAACGCTTGCAGCGTATCAATCCTATCTATCCGCGCATCCAACGGGCGCGCAGGCTTCTGCGGCGCGTGCGGCTATCGTGAAGCTCAACAAGCCGGCGCCTTTCAGTCTTGATCTTGTGCCAAGCGATCTCAAGGCGGCGGCTGAAGCGGCGCGCAGGGCGCAGTCTTCGGCGAATGCGCGTGCTGCGGCGGCGCGCGAGGCGGCGAGCGCTGCATCCGCAGCTTCCGGCGTGCGTAGCATCGTGGCGGCTGATGGCGACCAGTATGAGGCGCAGATATCGGGCGGCGCCCCGAACGGGCTGGGTGTCAGGATCAGCGGCGGTTCTGCGAATGCGGGCGACCGCTATCGCGGCGAGCTTCGCAACGGTCAGAGCTCCGGTGTGGGCGTGTATGATTTCGCCAGCAATCCCAGCAATGCGGCAGGCGCCCTGCGCTATGAAGGCGAGCATTCAGCCGATGCCGCGGCTGGCCATGGCGTGACCTACTGGAAGAATGGCGACAGTTTTGCCGGTCAGGAAACCAGCGCCAACGGACAAGCGCGCGGGGTCATGACGTTTGCCAATGGGCAGCGTTATGAGGGTGAGCTGCGCGACGGCGCGCGCAATGGGCTTGGCGTCGTGTGGGGACCCGACGGCAGCGTGCTGGCGGCGGGACGCTGGGCGAATGGCGAACTGGTCGAGCCTGCAGCAACGCCGGCCGGACAGTAGCTTCCGCTACATATCCCGCATGTCCTCGATGCTCGGACCTTCGAGCAGGTGTGTGGGGAAGCCAGACGGCGGAGCGTTGACGCCCGGAATACCGGGATAGCCGCCCTTGCCCGACATCATCTGTTTCATGACGTCTGCGGGAATTTGGTCGAGCGCCTGCGTGCCAATGCCGAAGATGCGTTCCTTGGTGCCATGCGGAAGGCGGCGCAGCTTGTAGATGACTGAGCGGCCCATCTTGCAGATGTCGATGCTGCGCAGCGCCTCTGTCTGTGAGCCGAAATTCGCGTTCGGGCCGGCGGAGGCGATGAGGCCCGTGAACTGCTCGTCCATCATCATGCCGAAGAACGCCGTCATCAGGGCTTCCTCGTCTTCGGGGCGGAAATCGGTAGGAGGCGGCGGGGCGTTGCGGCCTTTCGCGGCGAGGTTCACGAGTTTCTCGCTGGCCTGCATGCTGAACTTGTAGCTCTCGGAGCCATAGGTCCAGGATTTGGCGAGATTGGCCGGATTGCTGACGAAGGCTTCGAGCTTGTCAGCGGTGCAGCCTGCAGTTTTTTCGACGACATCGAAAGCGCCGCCGCCGATGTTGAGCAGTTCATCGAAGCCGTCAGCGCCGGTGCGTCCGATGGCGGGAAGGATCGGTGGCACGAATTCGACTGACCAGAGATTGAGCTTCTGCAGAAGATCGTCACGGTCGCCGCCGCTCAGGGCTTCGTCGGCGAGCAGGTTGAGAAGCTGATCGTGGTCGGTGGGGAAGTGCGATTGCAGCGATGACATGAAGGCGCGGCCTTCGCCATCGGGGAAGGCTTCGCGGGCAAGCGCGGCCTTGGCTTGCGTGCGATCAAGGCCGGCGACGACTGTTTCGATCGGGCGAACTTGCGTGCCGAACATGTCGAGCACGGAGGGGGCAGCAATGGCGGCGCCGGCCGATACCATGACGACGCCAAGAGCCAGGGCTATGAAGCCCTTGTCGATGCTGCCCGGGTTGGCGACTTTCATGCGTCCCACGGACGCGTCGCCTGCCGGCTCAACCGGCGTTGGCGGAAGGAGATTGCGGGCAGGATGGCCCTCGCCCGTACCGCGCTTTCCAAAGCTCATGCTCGTCCCCAAAGCCGCACACTTCGGGACACAGTGCCGCAATCGCGTTGAAATGCGGTTAGCCGGAAAGCATGAAATTCACAGGATCGGTGAAGGAATTGCCGTCTTCGTGCGCGGGACGTCAGCGTGGCTTGCGTTGACGTGCTTCCTTCAGACGCTCAGCGCGCAGAATGCTCGGCAGACTGTAATTGCCTTCGTGGCAGCCGTTCTCATACGCGGTCGTGTGTTCGCGATGGAGGCTGTATTCCGCGCTCCATGGCGCGCTGTAGAGCGCCGGGTCTTCGATCGTGAAGCGGTAGAGAATTTCGTTGGGCGAGAGCAGACTGAAGTGCTCGATGATGCGCGATTGCACGCGCACGGATTGCGGCATGGTCGGGAATGGTGCGTAGTTGTCGATCTGGTTCAGCGTCTCGACGACCAGCACGTCGCCCTCCCAGCGGGCGGTAGAGTCGCCGAGGCGCGACTTGATCGCGGCTGGTCTATGGTCCGCGCCGATGCCGATGATGCGGGTGTCGGCGCCCTCCTCGGTGTAGATCATGAGGTTTGCGGGCGTCTGCACGATCTGGCGGATGTTCTCGACGGGCACCGACCACATCGGCGCGCGCCCGGTTCCGACAAGGCAGCGTTCCCATGAGTCGCGCGCCTCGGGATCGGTCAGCAGATATGGCATATCCCTGAGGCGCTTGCCTTCTGCGGTCAGCGGCAGCTTGCCGTCGGGCGGGTCGGTGATCCACGATGAGCGCCATTCATTGCCGACGCGTGTGAGTGTCTTCACGTCGGCTGCAAGCAGGTTGGGATCGATCGCAGCTTCCATCGCAGGCGAGCGGGCGCGAGCGCGGATGGCGCCGACCAGCTTTGCGTGTTCCTCATCGCCGACAACCAGACCGCTTGCGCCGGGAATGCGCTCGAGAGGTGTGAGCCCCTTCGCTGACCAGACGCCCTGAAAATCGGGATGACCGTCGGCCGTGCGCGGGATCTGCTGTTGGGCCAGCGCGGGCGCGGCAAGGGCCGCTAACAGTGCGATTGCGACAAAGCGAATTGTTGAAAGCGCCATGGTCTGTCCCATCGTCCTGTCGAAGTGCGACTGGAGTTAAGGCTGTCACGAGCGCAGTCGAGGAGCAACGCGAGCGAGCGCGGAGTTTGATCGTCAGCGCCCGTCGCCGGATTTCAGGCCGGGGCCGTGAACACCGCATAAATCACGATGCCGAGGCCAACGAGACAGGCGACCCATGCCAGGCTGCGGAGGTACGGCACGCCGAAGCCGTAGAGCGGCAGATAAATCACGCGCGCCCAGAAATAGAGCTGGATGCCCAGCGTTGTGAGCGCCGCATCGGCGTTCACAAGATGCGCTATCAGCACCGCGCCGATGATGAGTGGGAGTGTCTCGAACAGATTGGCCTGTGCCCGCGCAAGACGTCCGGCGACAGCGCCGGGATCTGGCGTCGAGTCGCGCGGGCCGGCGTTCCACTTTGTTCCGAGGCGCTGCGTGCGGACGAAGGCCGGAGCCATGATGTAAACGATGGCGAGCACCAGCGTCGCGGCAAGCCAGAACAGGGCGGGTGTCATTGAAGCTCCCTAGTAATAGGTCTGCAGGGCCGCCGCATCGTAGTCACGGAGTTCTTCGAAGCGGTTGGCCTTGACCTTCAGCACCCATTCCGGGTCCTGCAGGATGGCGCGGCCGACGGCGACGAGATCGAACTCGCCACGGTCGAGGCGTTCGATGGTTTCATCGAACTTGCCGGCGGCGGAGCCTTCGCCGCGGAAGGCGCCGGTGAACTCTGACGAAAGGCCGACGGAGCCGACAGCGATGGTGGGAACGCCGGTGAGCTTCTTGACCCAGCCTGCGAAGTTGAGGCCCTGCGGGCCGTCGATCTCCGGGAATTCGGGCTCGAGAATGCGGCGTTGCGAGCAGTGAATGGCATCGACGCCAGCGTCGATCAGCACGCGAGCCCAGGTTTCCATCTCCTGCGGCGTGGTCGCCAGTCTGGCGTTGTAGTCGACCGACTTCCACTGCGAGATGCGGATGATCATCGGGAGGTCGCCGATGGCGGCGCGGCAGCGGCGGATTGCTTCGGCAGCGAACTCTGCGCGCTGCTCAAGCTTCGCGCCGCCGAAACGGTCGGTGCGTTGGTTGGTAACGGGCCAGAAGAACTCGTCGATCAGGTAGGCATGGGCGCCGTGGAGTTCGATGCAGTCGAAGCCGAGGCGCTTGGCGTCGGCGGCAGCATCGGCATAGGCCTGCGCCATGTCGATGACGTCGGCTTCGGTCGGTTCGTTGCTGATCTTCTTGCCGGTGAGCGTGATGCCCGAGGGGCCATCCGATGGCGCGTCGGGGAAGTGGCCGGTGCCGGGCTTGCGGCTCATGCCCTGGTGCCAGATCTGCGGACCCATCTTGCCGCCAGCGGCGTGGACCGCGTCGATCACTTTTTGCCATCCGGCGAGGGCTTCATCGCCCCAGAACAACGGGATGTTTGCGTCGTTCGAGGCGCCCTTGCGGCGCGTGAGCGTGCCTTCGGAAAGGATGAGGCCAACCTCGTTGGCAGCGCGGCGCTCATAATAGCCGACGTTCTCAGCGTTCGGGAAAGCGCCGGGCGAGCGTGACCGCGTCATCGGGGCCATGACGATGCGGTTCTTCAATTCCATCCCGCGCAGGTTGAACGGGCGGAAAAGCGGCGAAACGTCGGTCATGCAACAAACCCCGTGAGTGTGCGCTCACACTTCGGGGGCCGGAGCCGTTTCGTCAATGTAGCAGGGCTAGGCTATGGGTTGAGGCGAATTGGCGCGTCTGTCCAGAAAAGCGGCGCCTGCGGTGAGCGCCAGATAGACGGCCAGCGCCATAGGGCCGGTTTCTGCGATTGAACTGGAGGCCACGGCCGGCATCAGCATCGCGATGATCTGTACCGCCACAAGGGTGAGCACGAACATGGCGGCTGGCCATGCTTTGAAGCCGGCGACAGTACGTTGAGCCGCCCAAAACATGCCGGCCACGGCGATGAGGCCGATCTCGACCGCCTGTTCGATCACCGGATAATCCCAGAGCGCAAATCCGGCTTTGGGTCCGTTGGGATAAAGTTCGAGGTCGGGGCGATGGACAGCCAAGTCGAGCAGCCAGTGTGAGAAGACGACGGCGCCGATCGCGATCGCCGGGCGCCAGCCAAGGCGTAGTGCATAGCGGGCGATCAGGACCGCACCGAGCGACCATGCGATAACGCCGGGAAGCGAGTGCGTGTACGGCATGTGTTCGAGCACAAGCGCGCTGCCTGGCAGCGAGGGATCAACGCGGCCATGTTCGATGCCGGCGATGACGAGTGCGGACCAGCCAATGTCGATCAGCTGGCAGCCAGCGACCAGAGCCCATGTCGGCGCTTTGGGTTCTATTGCCTTGGCAGCAAGTGCGGCTGCGTAGTGTCCAGCGAACATGAGCGTGCCTCCCCAGCGGGAGACTAGAAGCAAACCCGGCTATCGTCACGCTTGTTTCGTTAAGCAGACTTTGCGTCAGCTGACCGCTGTGTGGCCGATCGCGAGAAATGCGTTGGTGAGGATCGGCGCAGCGAGAATGATCGCCAGCATGAGAAGCGTGACGCTTGTGGGGATTGTACGGATGCGCATCATGGGCAACCTCAAGCTTCGATCATAGGTGAGGAGTCTTATGAAATCGTTTGACCGGATCGAGGCGCTGGCGGGGAAGCATCATGGCGGACCAAAAGGAATAAGTGCTGCGCTGCGGCAATGGCCGGTTGATACAGATATCGGGAGCAAGAAGGATGCCCGCTACCTCGCCGGCATGGCCAAGGCGTTGTTTTCATCCGGCTTTTCCTGGGAGGTGATCGAGAAGAAGTGGCCCGGGTTCGAGACCGCGTTCGACAAGTTCGAGCCAAAAAAGGTCGCGGCCTATGGCGAGGAGAAGCTTGATGCGCTGTTGAAGGACACGCGGATCGTTCGCAACGGCGCCAAGATCATGGCGACCATCGAGAATGCGCGCTTCATCGTGAGCGTCGCCAAGCAGCATGGTTCATTCGGGAAGTTCCTGGCGAACTGGCCGGAGACCGATCAGGTTGGGCTGATGGATTATCTGCACAAAAACGCTTCGCGGCTGGGCGGAGCGACGTGCCAGTATTTCCTGCGCTTCGAGGGATGGGACGCGTTCATCCTGTCTGGCGATGTCGTGAAGGCGCTGATCCGCGAAGGCGTGGTGGCTAAAAATCCGACGAGCAAGAAGGATCTCGCCGCGGTTCAGGCCGCGTTCAACCAGTGGCGCAAGGAAAGCAAGCGGCCGGTGCGCGAGATCAGCCGCATACTCGCGCTCAGCGTTGGGCCGAAATTGCCGGTTTGATGCTGACACGTTCTGACGAGGGTGCGTGAGAGTGTTGGGGGTACAGAGGTTAGGGAGATCGCGATGGCAGTGTTGCCGCTAGTGGGCGGGTGCATGTGCGGGCAACTGCGCTATTCGGTGAGCGCGCCACCGATCATGATCTACAATTGCCACTGCACAAACTGCCAGAAGATCAGCGGGGCGGCGTTCAACACGTCGGTGATCATTCCGGAAGCAGCCCTGACGTTCACGGCGAGCAAGCCGGCGAGTGTTGAGTGGATCTCGGATCAGGGCACGACCCGGTGCGGGTTGTTCTGTGGCGCGTGCGGCAGCCGCATCGTCAATGGCGGCAAGCCGTCAACTGGTGTGTTCAGCCTGCGCGCAGGGACGCTGGATGATACGCGCTGGGTGCAGCCGGTCGGCGACACCTTCACGCGCAGCGCGCAGCCTTGGGTGAGATTCATCGAAGGCGGGTTGCGGGCGGAGCGCGCGGCGATCGACTATGCGCCGTTCGTCGCTGCGTACCGGGCGCAGGGGCGTTTCTAGGACTCGCTTTCGTCCTTGTCGCGCTTGGCACCGTCGAGTTTGCGGATGTCGGCGGACTTGCGGGTTTCGTCTCGCTTCTTTTCGCCCTTGGTGCGGCCGAACATCATGCGCTTGGCGGCGGATTCGGCTTCGCGTTCTTCGCGCGCCTTGCGCTTGCGGCGGTCGTTGAGGTTGACGATGTCAGCCATGGGCGGGCTCTGACAGCAAAACGGGACAGCCGGAGTCTGACCGATCCGGCAGGCCGGATCAACCCGGAATTACCGCCGGTCGCCGAATACCCAGAACTTGTTGGCGAGGAAGTTGATCGTGAACGAAACGCCAGCGCCCGCGCCGAAATAGAGGCCGGCCATGATGATGCCGTGCGGCTCCTCAATCCGCTCAAGTCCGGCAATCACGCCGACCCGGCTTATCCAGGCGGCACAGTTCGCGAGCAGGTTCTTGGCCATACGCTTTTTGGAGGTCTGCGAGCCTACGCTGCGAAACGTCCAGTGTTCGTGGATGAAGTAAACCATGGTGCCGACGACGACGAACGTGATCGCCGCGCTTACCGACAGGGGCAGGCCGCTGAACGTACGCAGCGTGAAGGCGAGCAGGAAGTCTGTTCCGACCGCGAGCCCCGAGACGAGGACAAAGCGCGCGCCAGTTCCGAGTTGCACATTCATGGCTGTGGCCGGCTGTTTCATATGCCGATGTTCAGCAAGAACCACGCCATCGTGCAGACGTTGCGTCTATACAGTTAACGCGGCGAGTCCTTGGCGTAGGATGCTTTCAGGGCGGGCCGCGCGTTGCAGCGGGTGAGATAGTCATCCATCAGCTTGCCTGTGGGCAGCATCTGGCGCGCCCACGCCCCCATGCTGGCAACCAGTATGTCGATGCCGGTAAATGTGTCGCCAAGTAGGTAAGGGCCTTGCCGCAACGCTTCCATGATGCGGCGGTCCATTTCGGCGCGACCGCGGAATGTGCGGATCAGGGCGGGGTTCTCGCCGAGGCCGGCGAACTCGAATGTGACGACGGGTTCGATGACGCCGGAATAGTAGAAGAGCCAGGACAGGTACGGGCCGCGTTTCGGGTCAGTCGGCTGTGGACCGAGGCCTGCTTCCGGGGACAGGTCGGTGAGGTAAAGAACGATGGCGGAGGATTCCGTGATCAGCACGTTGTCATGGACCAGGGCCGGCACTTTCTTGTCGGGGTGCGGGTTGGCTGGGTCTTCATCGCCTGAGCCGTCCTGCCGTGGGATCGCGGTGTAAACGATCTCGCAGTCGACCTTGAGTTCTTCGAGCAGCCAGACGATGCGGGATGAGCGCGAACGCGGAGCGTGGTGCAGACGAAGCATGGCAGGTCTCCAATCACGGGAGACTCTAGGTCAGCGGCGCTGGTTGGGCAATCGGGAGCTAGTGCGCGGCGGGGGCTGCGGCTGCGGTCTCCTGCGGCGCGGGATATTCCGGCGGAGGTATTTGTGCAAAGGCGACCGCGGCGCGGAAATCACCGACTTCGAAGGATACGCTTTTGACCTTCTGGTCTTTGGCGCGTTGCGACGGCACGAAGTCGAGGCGAACAGCTTCACGCGGATCGAGGGCTTCGAGATGGGCGATGGCCGCTGCGCTGAAATAGAAGATCCAGATCGGATCGCCGACAGCGTCCTTGCCTTTGCGAATTTCGCCCGCCCATTCGACTTTTGCTATCGAGCGCGGCGCCGCTGAGAGTTCCTTCGTCTGGCCGGCGATCGAGCCGAACCATGGCTCCGGCATTTTCGCGGGGTCACGCAGCACGAGCTGGACTGAAGATGGTTCCATGCCTTTTGCCGGCATAGAAATGGCGAGGCGTATGACATCGGTGTCCTTGGTGCGCCGCATACCGAGGACCACGTTGGTGAGCTTGTCGGTCTGGCTCACCGCCCATCTGTCGTGCTCGGAGCGAGAGGCGCCCCAGGTTGAGCGGGCGGCGGGGTATTCGAGATAGCTGGTCTTGGCGAACTGGCGGTAGCTGGAGCGGATCGTTGCGGCGACCTCTACGACCGAAGGGTGCGCACAGCCGAGCGAGCGGGCGTGGGCGGTGACTTCCGCGGCGAGCTTTTCCATTTCGGCCGAGGTCTTGTTGGCGCGCAGCAGTTCGCCCTCGGCCTGATAGATGCCGGACTGGAGCGCGAGGCGTTCGCCCTCGCTGAACAGGTTGCAGGATTTGTCGGCCGCGCTGATGGCGACGCGCTCAAGCCAGGTGCGCTGCACGGCGGCAGTATCCGCCAGCGCGGCGGGCGCGGCGAACAGTGCGGCGAGTGCAAAGGTCAAAGCGCGGCCCGACATTCGCCAGACTTTGCCACGGCCGGTTGAAGATGAGGTTTACGGCCGGGCGGCGGTTTCTTCGCGCATTTCCCTGACAACGGAGAGCAATCCGCACACCAGCAGGGCCATGATCGACGTCAATACAAAGGTGTCCAGCCGATTGGGCTCGGGCGTTGGCTGGGTTGCGATCTGTATGGCGGTAGCGAGAAGCATCGGCGAGGGGCGCCCAATTGGTTTACGCGGGTTTCACGATACGGGTGCAATCCGGGCGCCAGACAGGGAAAATGTGGTAAAGGCCTTCCATGCCGCGTGAGATTCCTTCCAGCCTCTGGGTTTCGGCCCTGCTTCGCCGCGCCAGCGGCGCGGGCGCTTTCGCCACGATTGTTCACCGCGGCGACGAGGATCGGGGCGATGTGTTGGTCAAGGTGATGCGGGCGCGGGGCGAGGCATCGCTCTATGCGCCGGCCTTCAATCCTGAGGGTCCGTCCGAGTTCGAACGCCTGGCCCCCGGCGACGAGGCTGGCGTTGACGACCTGATCGGCAAGCGTCTGAAGGCCGACCGCGACCTATGGGTGATCGAGATCGAGGATCGAGAGGGGCGGCATTTTCTGACGGAGAAGGTTCGGGCGGGCTAG
>JAUYSA010000509.1 GCA_030696545.1 Hyphomonadaceae bacterium | reverse complement strand
ACGGGCCTCGTTTTTGCGAACCGCGTCATCAGGTGTTGGGGGCGTTGGAAGACAAAGTCCCAGCGAAGATGGGAAAAGCAGATCAGGCTCTCGTCGCGCTGGACGCTCACGTCAGATTCCTTCTCAAGGGGATTGATTGTTTGGTGCGCCATTCGGGCGTCATGCCGCCACAGCAGCCAGACCGGTCGCTCGAGGCGGCCTACGACCCACGCCATACGCAGGGGCTGCTTCCCAACGCATGGCGTCGCGGACGATCTCGTCTAGACCGGAGTGCTCGGCCTTCCAGCCTAGGTTCTGCTGGGCGAGGGAGGGATCGGCGACTAGAATTGGTGGGTCACCCGTTCGCCGGGGACCACGGCTGAACGAAATGTCCCGCCCCAACGCGGCTTGCACTGCCGCTATCACCTCGCGGACGGAATGGCCCACGCCGGTGCCAAGGTTGAGCGCTTCAAATGAGCCCGCCGGGCGCTTCGCGAGTACCGCGGCGACGTGGGCCGCGGCCAGATCGTTGACGTGAACATAGTCCCGCAGACAGGTTCCGTCCGGCGTGGCGAAATCGTCGCCAAACACCGTGAGCGCTCGGCTCTGGTCGAGCGCCGCCGCTATGGCGAGCGGGATGAGGTGAGTTTCTGGCTCGTGAGCTTCACCAATCAACGCGCCGGTGTCGGCCCCGGCCGCGTTAAAGTAGCGCAGCGCAAATCCTGTAAGACCATAAGCCGCGCACTGCGCCTCGATCATACGCTCCCCTGCGAGCTTGGTGTCGCCATAGGGGCTTGCCGGGTGCTTGGGCGCCGCCTCAGAGATGCGCGCCAGATCCGTGTGGCCATAGACTGCGGCGCTAGAGGAGAAGACGACACGAGGCGTGCGAGTGAGCTTGACCGCTTCAAGGAGACGCAACGTGCCGATCACATTGACGTCCCAAAACAGGTCTGGACGGGCGACAGAGCGGCCGACCTCGATCAAGCCAGCGAAGTGAATGACAGCACTGATGCTGTGTTTCTCGATCGCAGAGATCACCGCGGCGGTGTCTCTGATATCGCCATATTCGAAAGGCCCCCAACGTACAGCTTCGCGGTAACCGGAACTGAGGTTGTCGAAGACTACCGGGACAATGCCGCGCGCGTGTAGCGCCTTCGCGGTGTGGGAGCCGACGTAACCAGCTCCTGTCACAAGAACTGCGCGATCCGATCCCTCATTCATACCGGGGTAAGGCGGCCGAGGCGCTGGCGTTCCGTCGGCTAACATTCGGTAGGAGGCGGAACGGCGTGGCCCATTTACGCTTCGAATACGGTCACCCGCCGGAGCCGCATCGACTATGATACAACTTTGGGGCGGCCATGAATGTACAGTAAACCGCGTTGGCGACGTGTTTTATGACCAGACGGCCCGATCCGGCCATCAGGATCGGCCGGCGGATCTAGACCTCTTTGCTTCGCTAGGTTTGGCGCGCCTGCGCTATCCGGTTCTCTGGGAACGTGTGGCGCCTGACGAGCCGGAACGGTGTGACTGGCGCTGGAGCGACGCCCGCCTTGGAAAGCTGCAGACGCTGGGCCTGCAGCCCATCGTCGGTCTGTTGCACCACGGCAGCGGGCCTGGATACACGAACCTCCTGAATCCAAACTTTCCATCCCTCTTCGCCGCCTACGCGCGACGCGTGGCCGAACGGTATCCGTGGGTGCTGGACTGGACGCCGATCAACGAGCCACTGACCACGGCTCGATTCTCAGCGCTTTATGGCCTCTGGTATCCACACCGGACCGATGAGCAGGCGTTCTGGCTGGCGCTGATCAACCAGATCGAAGGCGTGCAACTAGCGATGGCGGCGATCCGCGAAGTGACGCCGAGCGCCCGGCTAATCCAGACCGAGGATTTGGGCCACACCTACGCGACGCCTCCCGTGGCGGCGCAGGCGCAGTTCGATAATTCCCGCCGCTGGATGACGTGGGATCTTCTTTGCGGCCACGTCGGCCCGCAACACCATCTCTGGCCCCGGCTGGAGAGTTTCGGATTTGCCAAGCGCCTGCGAAATCTCGCTGCCGCGCCGTCGCCGCCGAACATTCTTGGGCTCAATCATTACCTAACGAGCGACCGGTTCCTCGATCATCGCGTCCTGAATTACCCACCCGAACGACGCGGGGGGAACTCAGAGATTGCCTTTGCCGATGTCGAAGCCATTCGCGTAATGACCCGACAGCCCACGGGACTCGAAGGGGCTCTTACCGAAGCCTGGCAGCGGTATGGCCTGCCGCTAGCCGTTACCGAATGCCACAACGGGTGCACGCGGGAAGAGCAGGTGCGGTGGCTCCGCGAGGCGTGGGACACCGCTCGGCGCCTACAAAAACGCGGTGTGGGCGTGCAGGCGGTGACTTCATGGTCTCTGCTGGGATCGCATGATTGGTGCAGCCTCCTCACACGCGCCGACGGCCACTACGAAGTCGGCGCGTTCGATATTCGTGGGCCAGCGCCGCGGCCAACCGCCGTGGCCACGGAAATTAAGCGACTCACCAAGGATCCGGCAGAACCCCACCCCGCTACGCTCGGGCCAGGGTGGTGGCGTCGCGACGCGAGAGTCCACTTTCCGGTAGGTGCTGTCCCATCATCGGCGGATCAAAACGGACTCCACCATGGGGTGCGCCGCTTGCTGATCACGGGCGCCACTGGCGTGCTTGGGCAAGCGCTCGCTAGAGCCTGTCGGGCGCGGGGAATCGCTTACCGGCTGACCAGCCGCCGCGACCTAGATCTTGCCGATGATGCGGCGATTGCGCGGGTCCTGGATGCCGAGCGTCCGTGGGGCGTCATAAATGCGGCAGGGTGGGTTCGAGTAGATGAAGCGGAGTGTGCGGCCGACGCCTGTCACGCGGCCAACGCCGGCGGCGCTCGCCGGCTGGCCAAAGCCGCTGTCAGCCGTGGCGTCTATTTTGTTGGGATCTCCAGTGACCTGGTCTTTGACGGTCAAAAGCGCTTTCGTTACGTGGAAAGCGATCCGACACGGCCACTGAATGTCTACGGAGTCAGCAAACGCGATGCGGAGAAGGCGCTGCTGGCGCTCGGTGGTCCGGTGCTCATAGCTCGCACAGCGGCGTTTTTCTCACCGGAGGATCCACACAATTTTGCAGCCCAGCTCGTGCTGCGGCTCAACGGAGGCCAGCCGTTTGAAGCCGCGGACGATCTAGTAGTGTCCCCAACCTATGTGCCCGACTTGGTCGATGCGCTGCTAGACCTCGCGATCGATGGCGAAGTCGGCGTCAGGCATCTGGTCAATGAGGGGGAGGTGACTTGGGCGTCTTTCGCGAGAGCGATCGCTATCGCAGCGGACCTCGATCCAAGCTTAGTGCGCGAGACGCCTCACGCACAGCTCGGCTGGGCGGCGCCGCGCCCGATGTGCTCCGCGCTTGGAACGATCCGAGGTCAGATCCTGCCGTCTCTCGACAGCGCAATCGGACGGTTCGTGCACACACTGCATGCGCAGCGGCGATTGAGCGATCGCCCCGCGGTCGTGGCGGCCTGATAAGCCGTAGGGATAAGCAGCGCCCTGCAGATGGGTTCGCCGGTACTAGAGGTAGTCGACGCATGTGCGAACCGACGGAACCAACGGGTGCAGGACGGGCGTTCCATAGGTGCTGGCCCAATTGCGCGTCCGCACCGCAGAAGGGACAAAGGATGAGCTCAACCACTCAAAGCCCTGGCCGCAAAGCTAACGCTGCACAGCCACTGGGCGAACGTGCTGGTCTTGTGTCAAACGAGAAGACGAAGGCGACAGGTGAGAAATCCCGGAAGGCGGCCGGGCCGGACGGTCCCGACGCAAGCGTCGTGGGACGTCCTTTCAAATCAAAACCCTAATAGCAGCTGTGGCGCCAATAGCCTTCGTCAAGCGGCGGTCGAGCTTCTAGGCTACGTCCAGCCAGCATCGGCGGGTTGCGCGCTGTGCGGGATACGGGCGCGCACTTCTTCAACCGCAGCTAGGACCGCCTTAGGGTCGAAGTGGTGGAGCATGTGCCCAAGACCAGGGAGCTCAGTGAGGCGGGCGGAGGGCATCTCCCGTGCGAGGCGGCGGCCGTGCCAGTCGGGTTTGAGGACCCTGTCCGCGGCGCCGACGATCACATGCACTGGGACCTGAAACTCTGCATAGCCGCGGCGCAAAGTCTGTAGCGCCATCGTCGCGAGCATGAAGTCTGCGCCATCCGCGCGCATCGCCGATGGCAGGCTCAGCATACCACGTGCGACGCAGCGGTTGAATCGAGGCGTGGGCCGTTGAGGCGCAAAGATCGCTGAGGTGGCGAAACGCATCACGGCTGGATCGAACAAGGCGAATGGCCCCCAGGAGAGACCCGCGCCCAGCCCTGGCGCGGCATGCAGCGCCGGACCGATGTGCCCGACACCCCAGACTGCGTGCGAGAGCGGCGCAAGCAGCACCAGCCCGCCCGTCTCTTCCGGATAAGCGGCGCCATAGGCGAGTGCGACTGTACCGCCGAGCGAATGTCCGACAACGATCGGACGCTCGAGTCCCAGTTCAGACACCGCCGCGTGAATTCGAGCCGCCTGTTCCTGCGGCGAGGCGTGCTCCAGATCGGCGTCGGAGTGTCCGTGGCCCGGGCGATCGAACAAGGTCACCCTGTGGGTGCGCGCGAGCAAATCCACCGGCCCGGCGAGCATTTCCTGGAGGTTCATCGACGCCCCGTGGATCAGCACGAGATCCGGGCCCTCGCCGACCTGTACGTAGTGTAGGCGACGTCCGGCCTCACCGACGAAGTGGCCGCTGGGAGGATTTTCGCGCGGAACGCGTTGCGTGCGGATCATGCCGACAGCGAGGCCAATAGAAGATGTCGCGATGAGACCAGCGGCGGCGGCGGCTTTGACGGGGAATTTCATCAGGCACCAACGCGGGGGTGAGGCGAAAGTTGCTGCGGTGCAGCATGATCGCCTCCGTTCGTCACTTCGCGCCACGCCTTTTAGTATCCGCGAGATATCGGTACCTCGCCGCGAGGGCGTGGTTTAAGCGGGAGCTAGCGACTGAATTGAACATCCTTGTTCCGGACCTGGGTAAGGTGTCTGCGCTCTGGCAGACGCCGCCACGGCCTTCTGCATGCCTGGCTTTGGCTCATGGGGCAGGAGCGGGGATGTCGCATCCGTCCATGCGCGCGATCGCCGACGGGCTTCAGAGCCTAGGCGTCGCTACGCTCCGATACCAGTTTCCGTACATGGAGAAGGGCGGCAAGCGCCCGGACCGCCCGGCGGCCGCGCACGCCGCGGTTCGCGCGGCGGTCGCTGAAGCGCGGCGACGCGCGGATGGGCTGCCCCTTTATGCGGGCGGCCGCTCATTCAGCGGCCGGATGACCTCTCAGGCCCAGGCGCTCGAGCCGCTGGCCGGCGTCGCTGGGCTGGTCTTCTTTGCGTTTCCGCTCCATGCGGCGCGCAAGCCTGCCGGTGATTGGCGGGTGCTAGGTTTCAGCGCTTTCGCTCTAGCGACGTCTGACCGTCAGGTGTCCAGTCTCGCAGCGGATTCAGAATGTTGGGGCGGAGCCGTCATCGCCGCCTGCTATCAAACGAGGTCAAGTGGCATCAGGGTTGCTCGTTCCTCGCCCTGGCGTGCGACGAGTTTCATCGGCTCACCACGGACCCAGAGACGGTCTACCTGTATGGACTGCCAGCCGGCGGGCAGCACGACTGGGCGATCGGCCCAGGTCTGCGGGGCTCCGGGTCCTACTCGCAGGCCAGTGAAACCAAACAGGAGGCTGACTAGGAACCCACCCATGTTGGCGAAGAACGGCCCGGCCCGCGGCTGTTCGGGAAAGCGGTCTGAGCGGTATTCCAGGGTCTGGAGGAAACGCCCAACGCAGAACTGGCCGTAGCCCTCGTCCAGAAGCTTGAGAGCCAGACGCCGGTCACCCGCCCGCGCCGCCCAGGCGCCGTAGAGCGCAGAGAGCATGGGACTGCCGATGTATGTGGGGGCCAGGTCGAGGTAGAGCGCCAGGGTGGCCTGCAGGTTTTCCTCGTCATCCTGAAAGCCAAAGGGGAAGAAGCCCATTAGCGGATCGGGGGTGCCGCCCTTCTCCTCGTCGGTGCGAAAGCCGTCATGGGAGATGATTGCCTTGTTGCGTTTGGGGATCCACATCGCATCAGCAATCTTCGCCCAGATGGGATCCGGGCTGTATCCGAGCCGCTCTGCGACAGCGAGCGCGTCTCGAAGGACGACGACCGCGCCCATGTTGGTGAAGGCGGCATTGTCGACCGCCTGCTCTCGCTCAGCGATGCCCATGGACTCGGCGATCTCGTAGCCCCGACGGGTCTCTACGACCCGGGTGGTCAGCCATTCGGCGACCCCCGACAGCACCGGCCAGACTTTGTTGCGAAGGAATTCGTGGTCGCCAATCGCGTCGGCGTGGAAGACGAACGCTCGCGCGACATCCAGCGAGACGTGGTCCTCATGCCAAGCAGCCGTGCCGGGAAGAGGCGATGCTTCCTGGCCGCTGTTGGGGGCGCTTTCCCAGGGAAATTGCAGTCCGCGACGTCCCCAGAGCTGAGCGTTCTGGCGCGCTCCCTCTAAGTTGCGGAACCGGTAGTCCAGCAGACTCTCGGCTGCCTCGGGCTGTAACAGGCTTAAAGGTGGGACCGAGAACGACTCAATATCCCACATCACGTGTCCGTAATAATAGTGATAGTCGTGCCAAGTGGCCAACCCAAAGATCGAGGTCGAGGCGGGCGAGGCCGAGTTGACTGAGCTATTCAGATAGAAGAAGGCCGCGTCCGCAAGGCCTTGCCAGTAGTCGCCAGCGCCTTCAAGCTGGATGCGACCTTTCCACAGCTCGTCCCAGGCCGCCCGGTTCCGCGCGCGGATCTTGTCGAATCCGTCGTTTCGGGCCTTGGCGGCAAGCCGCACCGCGTGCTGATCGGGCGCCTCGTGCATCACCTTCGGAACGACGCTGGTGATCTGCCTCAACCGAAGCCGACGGCCCTTCCGAGCCCTGACCGCGTATTCGGTGACAAGCTGGTGATCGCGCAGTGGAGGCCGGGTCGCCTGTGCGTCGCCAGCGCCCAGCAGTTCAGTAACAAGGGCGGCGCCGCAGGTCGATAGCGCGCCGGCCGACTCCCAGAGGAGTGAGCCGTCCACGGCCGGCTCCGGCTCGCCGGGCGTGTCGCGGGCGTGGCGGAGCGCGCGTCCGTCGGCGTTTCGCGCATCGACGATAGCCCGTAGGGTCACGTTGCAGGGGGCGTCCACCTCGAGGCTGATTTCTTGGCAGATCAGGGTCGGGTCGCGACGACTGCAAAAGGAAAGCACCTCCACTTTCGCCACCCGCCCAGCGGCGGTGAAGGTGAAGCGGCTGGTTAGTTCGCCAGCGGAGAAGTCATAGCCCTGCTCAAGGTCGCTGACCTGGTGAGGCGTGTCCGACAGCCATACGCCGTCGAGCGCCAGATCGGCGGCGATTGGATAGGGCGCCACGGCGGCTGCCTCGATTCGGCGCTCGTGGTGCTCGCCGGTGTAGCCACTGACCAGCATCATGCCCGCCAATAGTGGCATGTCGCGAATGCGCAGTCCGATTAGGCCGTTGGAAAGATATGCTGGCAGGTCACCCGCGGCGGAACCTGTGACGACAGGCGGATTGATGGGCGCGCTCATGCTCGGTCTCCGAGGCGCCACAACGCTGGCCGTGTCGGCCGGTTTCCAGTCGCAGGAAGGGAACGCGCGCGCGCCGGCACGGTTCTCTAGCTTCGCTTTAGAGGGAGCATAGAGATGACGTCGGAAAGTCCACTCGATGCGACAAGAGCCGAAGAGGCGTGGTGGAAACACGCTGTCATCTATCAAGTGTATCCACGCTCGTTCCAGGACTCGAACGGCGACGGCGTCGGCGACTTGGCCGGTGTAATTGCACGGCTCGACTACCTGGTCGCGCTAGGGGTCGACGCGGTCTGGCTGTCGCCGATCTTCTGCTCGCCCATGGACGACTTCGGCTATGACGTGTCCGATCACACGGCCATAGATCCGCTGTTTGGAGACATGAGCGACTTCCGTCGGCTGGTCGCCGAGGCCCATTCTCGGGGCCTAAGGGTTATCCTCGACTACATCCCCAACCATACTTCGGACCGCCATTCGTGGTTCAAGGAGAGCCGGGCAGCGCGCGCCAGCCGTAAACGCGACTGGTACGTCTGGCGTGACCCGGCCCCCGGCGGCGGTGCCCCAAACAACTGGGTCTCGGAGTTCGGCGGCTCGGCCTGGACCTGGGACGAAGCCACCAGCCAATATTACTACCACGGCTTCCTCCGTTCTCAGCCGGATCTGAACTGGCGCAATCCCGAGGTGGTGGAGGCAATGTTGGACGTGCTGCGCTTTTGGCTGGATGAGGGTGTCGATGGGTTCAGGGTCGATGCAATCCACTTCCTCTTCGAAGATGAGAGCCTAACTGACGACCCACCTAACCCTCACTGGCACGAAGGGATGCCCCCGACGGAGCGGGTGCTGCGCGACCATTCCCTGGACCAGCCGGAAGTGCACGACGCCGTCGCCCTGATGCGCAGGCTCTGCGACAGTTATGAGGACGAGCGAGTCCTAATCGGTGAGGCTTATCTGCCGATCGAGCGGCTCATGGCTTACTATGGCGGGGCGTTGGACGGCTTCCATCTGCCTTTCAATTTCCACCTGATCACTACGCCTTGGACGCCCACTTCGATCTCAATCCTCGTTGAAGCTTATGAATCCAAGTTGCCCAACGGCGGCTGGCCGAACTGGGTGCTGGGCAATCACGACCGTCATCGTATCGCTTCCCGGGTCGGACGAGACCAGGCGCGAGCCGCGGCGATGCTGCTACTGACGCTGCGTGGTACGCCCACCCTCTACCAGGGCGACGAACTCGGCATGACCAATGGCGACATAGCGCCAGACCAGGTGCGCGACCCGTGGGAGCTAAACATGCCCGGGCTCGGCCTTGGCCGCGATCCGGTGCGCACGCCCATGCTTTGGGACGAAAGCCCCAACGCCGGCTTCAGCGCCGCGTCGCCTTGGCTGCCGCTCAACGCCGATTGGAGCGCGCGCCACGCTGCCGGCCAAGCCGACGACCCGGCGTCGATCCTGAACCTGTACCGGAGACTGATCGCCTTACGCCGCCGCGAGCCGGCTCTCTCACTAGGCGATTACAAGGCGCTGGCGGCAACGGATCAGGTGCTGGCCTATGAGCGCCGGTTCGGCGCCCGACGACTTGGAGTAGCCCTGAATCTCAGCGGCGAACCGGCGGCTATCGCCGGCATGACGGGGCGGGTGTTGTTGTCGACCCATGCGACCGACGTTGGCGCCGCCCTGACCGGGAGGCTCGACCTGGCGCCAAACGAAGGTCTGCTGTTCGAGTTCGACCGATAATACAGACGATGACTGTCATGCTCCGTCCGGAAAAACCGGCTCGGTGTGTTATGCCCGGAGCCTGAGTGCTTGCAGTCTCTACGAGCGGGGAGCCTCCACCACGAACAGGTGGGTTAGCTCAGGTGGAACCTCAATCGCGAACCGGGATTCCTTCTGAAGAGGAGAACACCATGTCTAAACGCGAACTGATTGAGCCTACACCTGGCGACAAGCGCTTCGTGCGCCGCGACGACAAAGGCCAGTTCAAGGAACAGGTCGACGTCGGCAAATCGCTCGCCGCTGACCGCCGTCAGAAGGCTAAGACCGACGCAGGCCCCGGCCAAGGTGACCGCGGCGACCATAAAGCCTGATAGCTCTTGGCAAAGTCGCCCACTCGCAAGCTGAAGGTCTTTCAGGCGCAGTTTGGCTTCTACGACACGGTCGTGGCTGCGCCGAGCCAAGCTGCGGCCTTACGGGCTTGGGGAACCCGACAGAATCTCTTCGCCAGCGGCGAAGCCAAGATCACGACGGACGAGGGGGCGATTGCTGCGGCGACCGCCCATCCCGAGACGTTGCTACGACGCGCCGTGGGATCAACCGATCCCTTTGTGCTGGAGCCCACGAGCCTTCCTTTAGTGCCTGACGTACCCAAGAAGGCGATTGTCAAAGCAGCGCCGAAAGCCAAACCCGCCGCGCGATCGAAGCCGCCGGCGGATCGCTCAAAGCTTGAGGCGGCCGAGAAGGCGTTAAGCAAACTTGACGAGAACCGAAAGCGCGAAGAGGCAGCTTTCCGTCGCGAGGCCGAAGACCTTGAGATACGCCGCATGGCTGCGCAGAGCGCCTATGTCGAAGAGCGCAAGGCCGCGACGTTCAAGGTCGTGAACGCGAGGACTGATTACCGAAAGGCCGGGGGCGCTGGCTGAGTTCAGCCGGCCTTGCGGGCCTTAGCCTTCGCCGGTGCCTTGGCCTGCCTTGCCTTGGGTGACGGTTTGGCGGCGACCTTGCCCTTGGCTCCCAAACTGGCTCGCAGCGCCGACATCAGATCCACGACGTTGGTGTCCTCAGGTTCGGCGACCTTCGCGGGCTTGTGACCCTTCTTCTTGTCCTCAATCAACGCCTTCAGCGCTTCTTCGTAGCGATCCACGAACTGACTGGGGTCAAACGGACCTTCCTGCTGTTCGATGATCTTTTCGGCGATGGCGATCATCGCCGGATCAGCGACCTTGTCGCTGATGCCGCCAAAGATCTCATCGGGCTTGCGAACCTCGGCGTCCGTGCGGATCGTGTAGGCCAGAATCCCCTTGTCGCGCGGCTCAAGCGCAAGAATCCGCTCGCGTGTGCCGATCACTACTCGGCCCAGTGCGATCTGGCCGGACTTCTCTAAGGCGGTGCGGATGACCCCAAAGGCCTCCTGGGCCAGCTTGCCGTCGGGCGCGAGGAAATAGGGGTTGTCCCAATAGAGGCGGTCAATTTCGTCGCCGGGCACGAAGCGTTCGATCTCGATGGTCTTGGTGCTCTCCAGCTTGACCGAATTGATCTCTTCCTGGGTCAGCAGAATATATTCGCCCTTAGAAACCTCATAGCCTTTCACCAACTCCGATCTCTCGATCGGCCCTGTGTCCGGATCGGTCGTGATCATCTTGATCCGGTTATTGGTCTTCGGGTTGATCAGGTTGAAGTGGACGTCGCCTGCCGAGTTCGTCGCGGTGTAGAGCGCAACCGGACAGGTCACGAGAGACAGCTTCAGGTGTCCTTGCCAAGTCGGGCGGTAAGCCATGTCGGGTCCCTCAGGCGGCGCCGTACAGGCGCTTGGACCGACTCAACGACTCACAGGATGATTCGTTCGCCGCTAGCCACAGGACGCCGTTTCGCCGGAGTCCAGATCGATTCGGAAGCAGTGCTCGTGGCCGGTGCCGACCTCGCGGACGATCACGCTGATCTCATTGTCGTCGCCGACCGGGGGGTGCAGGTCTTCCACATAGGCGACGGCGGCAGCCTCGAAGGAAGCCTCCTCCAGCAGTCGTGCATGATGGCTGTCCACATGGCGAGCGCGGACGCTGAACTGACGGGTTTCCCCGGCGGATTGGGTCATATTCTATTCTCCTGCGCTTCCCAACGCGGCCATGCCGAAAAGGATTCAATCGGCGCTGACCCCGCCCCGGATCGTCTGGCCGAGGTGTTCGTTGATCACTCTGACCTGAGTCGGGAGTGATCATGGCCGCGACAAAGCTCGCCAAGTACCAGGAGATGCGGGACTTCTCTCAGACGGCCGAACCGTCTGGGAAGGACGCAAAGGTCGTGCCCTCGCAGGCGCTGCGCTTCGTCATCCAGAAGCACGCCGCCAGCCACCTGCACTTCGATCTGCGCCTCGAGTACGAAGGCACATTCCGGTCGTGGGCGGTGCCGAAGGGGCCGTCGCTCGACCCTAAGGACCGCCGCATGGCAATGGAGGTGGAGGACCACCCGCTGGACTATGGCGACTTCGAAGGCACCATCCCCAAAGGCCAGTACGGCGGCGGCACAGTGATGCTCTGGGACCGTGGCTACTGGGCCCCGGAGAAGGGCTTCGAAAAAATCGGCCAAGCGCTGGCCAAGGGCGAGCTGAAGTTCGTGATGGAAGGTGAGCGGATGCACGGCTCCTGGGTGATCGTGCGCCTGAAGGGCGACAAGCCGGGCAAGCCGAAGAACGCCTGGCTGCTGATCAAGCATTGTGATGAGGGCGCAGTGGAGGGCAATGTCACCGGCCCGACCGATGAGGATCGATCCGTCGCCTCTGCGCGAACCATGGTCGAGATCACCAATGGCAAGGGCAAAGCGGCCAAACCCTTCATGACAGCCAGGGGCGCGGACGCGGGCGCAGTCTGGCAGAGCAATCGAGACGATAGCGCGCCGGCCGGCCTGATCACGCCGGTCAAAGCCAAGGCGCCGACCAAGGCGAAGACCGTCAGGGCCTTGCCGCAGTTTATCGAACCTCAACTCTGCAAGACGCTGGAGAAGCCGCCAGCGGGGCAGGGGTGGGCGCATGAAATCAAGTTCGACGGCTATCGCATGCAGCTGCGCACGGTCGACGGCAAGGCCACCCTGCTCAGCCGCAAGGGCCTCGACTGGTCGGACAAATTCCGGGAGATCGTCGCCAGCGGCGCGGGGCTGTCGGACGGTATAATCGATGGAGAAGTTGTGGCCCTGGACCACACCGGAGCGCCTGACTTCGCCGCCCTTCAGGCGGCTATCTCCGACGGCAAGACCAAGGATCTGGTGTTTTTCGTCTTTGATCAGATGTTCGCCGGCTTGGACGACCTGCGGGCCTTGCCGCTCGTAGACCGGAAGGAACGCCTGCAGGCGCACGTGGACGACGCGCCGGCGAACATTCGCTACGTCGATCACTTCATCACGGCCGGCGATGCAGTCCTCCAGTCCGCCTGCCGCATGGACCTGGAAGGGATCATCTCCAAGCGGCTCGATGCGCCCTATCAGTCGGGTCGCAGCGAGAGCTGGGGCAAATCCAAGTGCCGCCAGGGCCACGAGGTGGTGATTGGCGGCTGGACCACGACAGGCGACGCCTTTCGCTCCCTGATCGCCGGGGTCAACCGCGACGGCGAGCTCGTTCACGTCGGCCGGATCGGCACGGGCTTCGGCCGCGACGTCGTTGCTCGCATTATGCCGCGGCTCAAGGCTTTGGAGACCGACGACAATCCGTTCAAGGGCAAGGGCGCGCCCAAGCGGGGCGTCGGCGTCCACTGGGTGAGACCGGAGCTTGTCGCCGAAATCCAGTACGCCGGCTTCACTGGCGACGGCTCGATCCGCCAGGCATCTTTCAAGGGGCTTCGCGACGACAAGCCCGCTTACGAAGTTGAGGCTGAAACCCCAGCGCCGGCTTCCACGACCGAGTTGAGCGAACCGGTTCCGGTCACCGTTCACACTAAGACTGTGGCCGCCCGCGGGTCCCGGCCGGTGATGGGCGTCACCATTTCCAATTCGGACAAGCCGCTCTGGCCCGACGCCGGCGATGGCAAGCCAGTCACCAAGCTGGACCTGGCGCAATACTATGAGGCGGTGGGCGATTGGATGTTGCCCCACGTGAAGGGCCGGCCCTGCTCGATGATCCGCATGCCGGACGGCATCCATGGCGCTCAGAATTTTTTCCAGCGCCATTCGTCAAAGGGACAGTCGGCGCTCATCAGCGAGGTTGAAGTCTGGGGGGACCGAAAGCCCTACATCCAGTTCGACCGCGTGGAAGCCTTGATCGCCGCCGCTCAGACCGGCGCCTTGGAGCTGCATCCTTGGAACTGCGAGGCGTTCGAGCCGGAGCAACCCGGACGGTTGGTCTTCGACCTGGACCCCGCGCCCGACGTACCGTTTGAGTTGGTGATCGAGGGAGCCCGCGAGGTGCGTGATCGGCTGGAGGAGCTGGGCTTGGTCAGTTTCTGTAAGACCACCGGGGGAAAAGGCCTTCACGTTGTCACGCCGCTCAAAGCCAAAGGGATCGATTGGGAGATCGCCAAGGGATTCGCCCGCGACGTCTGCAAGGTCATGGCGGCCGACGCGCCCGACCGCTACCTGATCAACATGGCCAAGAAGGAGCGGACGGGTCGCATTTTCCTCGACTACCTCCGCAACGACCGCATGGCCACAGCCGTGGCCCCGCTGTCGCCGCGTGGCCGCCCCGGTGCACCGGTGTCCATGCCGATCAACTGGAGCCAAGTGAAGAAGGGGCTCGACCCCGCCAAATTCACCCTGCGCACCGTGCCTGCGTTGCTCGCCAAGTCCACCGCCTGGGAGGATTACTGTGAGGGCGAGCGGCCACTGGCGGGGGCGATCAAGCGCTTAGGCAAGGTCTGACGAGTACGCCGGCCTATTTCTCTCGTGCGAGCGCGCTTGAAGGCGCCGCGCCAGACGCTCGCGGCCGTCACGGGCAGTCGTCGGTTTCACGACGTCCCGCCGGAAACCTGAGAGGGATGCGCGCTGCGCGATGAACCGGGAAGCCAGAGGGGCGTTGCAGGTTTAATTCCCGCAGGAGAGCCGCCATGCCAGCCAAATCCGCCGCCCAACAGAAGGCCGCCGGGGCGGCCCTGTCCGCCAAACGCGGGGATACTCCCAAGAGCAAGCTCAAGGGAGCTTCCAAGCAGATGGCCGCCTCCATGAGCGAGAAACAGCTGGAGGAGTTCGCCCACGCCAAGCGTAAGGGCAAGCCCGAGCACGTCGCTAAGTAGCGCTGGACAGGTGCGGATCGCCAGCTTCAACGTCAACAACGTCAACAAGCGGCTGGCGAACCTCCTCGCTTGGCTTCGTGCCGAGCGGCCCGATGTAGTCTGCCTTCAGGAGCTGAAAGCAGAGCAGGGCGCCTTTCCTATCGAAGCCATTGAGGCCGCCGGCTACGCCGCGGTCTGGCACGGTCAGCGCAGCTGGAACGGCGTGGCCATTCTGGCGCGCGGCACGAAACCGGTGCCGACGCGGAGAGTCTTGCCCGGCGATCCGGAAGACGACCAGGCCCGCTACATCGAGGCAGCCGTGGGCGGCGTGTTGTTTGCCTCGATCTACCTTCCCAACGGCAATCCGCAGCCCGGACCGAAGTTCGACTACAAGCTCGCTTGGTTCGAGCGCCTGATCGAGCACGCCGCCACGCTGGTGGCGGCTGGCGTCCCGGTGGTCCTCGCCGGCGACTACAATGTCGTGCCGACCGAGGCTGACATCTGGTGCGGTCACCACGAGCAAGCGAACGCTCTGTTGCAGCCCGAAACCCGAGCGGCATACCAGCGCTTGCTCGATCAGGGTTGGACCGATGCCCTGCGTACTTTGCAGCCTCAGGGGCAGCTGTGGACCTTTTGGGGCTATCTCCGACACCGCTGGCCGAACGACAAGGGCATGCGTTTGGACCATTTCCTGCTCAGTCCCGGCCTCGCGAACCAGTTAGCGAGCGGTGGCGTCAGTCGAAACGTCAGGGGCGAGAAGAGCGCCAGCGATCACGCCCCGATCTGGATAGAGATTCAGGATGGTCTTCCGCGCAGCCGGGCGCCAAGGCTCGCTATACCGCCTACGCGCCCCGCGGGACGGCCGCGCAGTCCTGCGGCCGCCGAGCCCCATAGGAGGGGCCGACCTACGCGCTAGTTGTGATCATAAGCCGCCGGCGCGCTAGTCGATCTGGCCATGGCCGCCCAGGGCTATCGTCGGCTGGCCAAGCCCTCAACTGGTTTGGGCTGACAGAGCCCGACCGGCTGAGGAGGCGCTGATCGAGCGCCGGTTTCTACTGTGCGCTTGGCGGCTGCCCGCAACTCGGGCTCCACGCGGGTCAGTTGGACCCATTCCTAACCAAGCTTGCAGTCGCTCTTGATCCAGCGCGAGCAGTTAGCTCAAGCTATGGAAGACGCGTACCGAGACGCTTACGAGCAGAGCCTCGCCAGAGCTATCGCTCAGGGTCGCTGCTACGCGAGCGCCATGGCGTTGCGCGATGCGGACCCGAGCATTCGGCAAATGCTGTCACGTTGCTAGTAGGCGCTGCATGGCCAACCACACCTATGCACTGAGGCGCAACGCGGTACTATTCGCGAAAGAGTTCGCTGCCTCGTCGCTTACCAATGTTTGCGAGTGCAGCACCGCCCTTCTGCTCAACGGCAGACGACAGAGCCGAGTCGAAGTCAACCTGCTTTCGTTTTTCGGCTGCCTCATCAGGATCGTTCGCTTCTTCGGGGGCCTTGTCTGGATCGGGCATTTGGTACCTCCGCATTGTGAACACAGGCAACGCGTCCAGCTCCGCGTGGCTCAGTGAACTTATGATGACCTCGCCCGGCGGAACGCGCGCAGCCGTGTGGGTATCACCCGCGGTTTGGAGACCACCCACGCTGGGAAGAGAATTGGCCCCACGCCATCGACCACCCGAGCGCCTCCGCAGCCACCCAAATGCTGCCGACGCCCGGGCAGTTGCGAACCGCATAGCCACGTCCGCTTTCGTCAGGCTCCCCACTGACACCGGTCTCGCGCATCTCAGCGATCATCTTTGGGTCGTCATTCGAGCCTGCATACTAGTCTACGATGAGCCAGTTTTTGAGTTAGGTGCGGCTACCGATTTTGACTCGGGAGAGTTCGATTGGCGTAGGAAAATGGACAGCACCACGAGGAAAGCCGTCGACAAAAATTCGCTCTGCCAGTTCTGGAACGACTCGAACCAGAGTTGGGGATCGCCGAGATATTCCAGAGTGCTCTTGATTGTTTCATGATGATCTTTCGCCTCCTGCGCGGCCGCGTTGGCGCTGAATTGCCAATGCAACGCAAAGGACAACAGGAAAAGCAATGTTAAGGCGAGCCCGAGGGAATGGGCAAAGAGCCACCCCGCGAGCCCGCCGACGCGAGCCAGCGTAGGGGAGTTCGGGTCATTGCTTGGAAGGACGTCACGCGGGGGCGCGTCAGGATCGCGTGACTCAGATGACCCTCGCTGCACCAGACTGGCGGTTAGCATCACGTAGACCGCCATCTGGAGAAACTCGCTCTCCCAGTTTTCAAACAGGCTAGAGAGGAACTGCGGGCTGGCCAGATACGCCAGCAGGCCAATCGCCGTCCCGCCGTGGCGCTCCAGGTCCTCGTTTTCGACATGCCAGCCGGCGAACCATTGGCCAGAAAGGCTCACAGCGAACATCAGCATGAGCACGATTGTGAGAGAGTTGTCTTTCAAGAGCTTTCCCATGCGGCCAGAAACCTCGGCCGACCATCAGGTTCCGCTGCGTCGCGGTTCACCCAACCCCGCCTTAGTGGACCAAGAGAGGGCTCGTCGAAAATGAGCCAGTGCACCGCGTAGAGCGTCGCGGGTCGCCGGAAGATAACAACCAGTTCGTCGATGTTGGAGCTTTAGGTCGCTTCACCGCGAGCGAGGCATTGTCGCGCCTCGTACGCTTGGCGTTGAGCTTCGCCAAGCGAGGCATAACGGCCCCACAAATGCCGAGACACAAGCGCGTCTGGTTGGAGGACTATCACCGCCCACATTTGATCAGGGCCATTGGTCTCAATGATCACCTGGTCATTCTTAGTCATGGTCGTGTCGCTGGTTCCGCACAATTTCCTTGGCTTCGCGAAGTCCTTTGAAGCTTGCGGGCCGGAGCTTGCCGCTGGCGGTCCACTCCGCGATGTCGACGTTACCCACCGGTTGGGGCGACGCCTATCTCCTACGTTCGCCGCGGCGGGGGCTTCGGCTGCAAAAGGGCACGCTAGAGTCTCCAGGGAGCGAAGGGCACCTAGGAGCGTGCTGGCGCCTCTGCTGACGCTGGGCTTAACGCTGCCCGCGTAGCGCAGCTGTCCGGGGGCGTGGACCCCCACAAGGAGCACCTTAGACGGTCCCCGCGTTGTCCTGCTTCCAGCCGCCGATGACTCCTTCTGGGCTCGGGCGGCATTTGGACTTCACCCAGGCCCCTCTGTGCGGCCGCCTCAGTAGGGTTCGGCCAGGCGTCCTACGCCGCGCGCTCAGACTGCCCGTAAGCCCGCAGGCTCCAGCTTTCGCTGTCAGCCTCGGAACGACGGCGGCTGAGCCAAGAAGGGTCGGGAACGATGGTCAAACCGTTTGTCGTTCAGCGGAACTGACCAACGTGGCGCGTCCTCGCCTGTCCGGCGGTTGAACCATTGCAGCCGCTGCGCGCTGAAAAAGCCAATCAGGAGGGACTTTCTATGCGCTCATACTTTGCACTTTCCACAGTCGCAGCGATCGCCGCTTTTTCCGTGGCTGCGTGTAACAAACCCGCCGCCGAGGCGCCGGCGGTTGAACCCGTCAACGCTGCTCAGGACGCCGTCGGCGCTGCGGTCGGGCAGACGTCCGCCGCCACGCTCGGTGCGAACGACACCGACGCCTTTGTCTCGAATGCGAGCCAGAGTGACATGTACGAAGTGGAAGCGGGGAAAGTCGCCCAGAGCCGCTCGAAGAACGACGCAGTGAAATCGTTCGCCGCGATGATGGTCAGCGATCACACCGCCATGATGAATGAGATGAAACCTCTTGTCGCGGCCGCGCAGAAAACCCCGGCGGCCGCGTTGGACGAACGCCGCCAAGGGTTCATCGACAACCTGAAGGCGGCCACCGCGGCCGACTTTGACCGGACTTATATCGCTCAACAGGCCGCCGCCCACGAGGAGGCCCTAACGCTGATGCGTGGGTACGCCGACAACGGCGGCGATGCCGGTCTCAAGGCGGGAGCCGCGAAGGCTGTCCCCAAAATCCAGGCTCACCTCGACCAAGCGAAGTCGCTGCAGCGTAGCGCGAAATAGTCTTCCTAGGCTGAACTTCGCGCGCCAGCAGCTTGAAGATCCGTGCGGTGGGCACGCATCCTAGCGCATGCCTTGGGGGTCCCGGCGGCACGCATCCGCCGGGACTTTCCACCTTTAGTCCGTCGTCGCCGCACTGCGAGTTTGGTCGGAGCAGGGTGCTATCCGGCGGGTGGCGAGCTCGGCGGCTGATCCACAGCTTCGGACTCAAGCGCTTTCAACTTGGCTTCGAACTCGGCATCGCCTCGCTCAATCGCTGTGTCGTCAACGGGTCCAGGGCCGACGACGAGAGGCGGCGATAACGGTCTAGCTGCTCAAACAGCTGGCGCATCTGATCGTCCATAAAATGGAGAACTGCGCTGCGATCTCGGCCGCAAGCTGCCTCGGATCAATTGCAGGCGGAAGTGGCATGGGAAGCGTCCTGGTTTCCAATTCAGCAAGTGCCAATCGAGCCGCTTCTGGCGCTTAGGCGGCGCTCGATTTTCGTTAGGCAGTCTCCCAAGCTCGATTGAGAACTTGAGCCGCAAGGGCAGCTTTGTCTTGCGGCAAGAACCGGCCGTAATGGGCGGCCACCGTGTCCGGCGTGTCCTGGATCGCATAGCTGGCCTGCTCGTAGGATCCGGTTTGCTTGAGGATATGGGTCGCAAGCACGTCGCGTACGTTGTGCGGACCGTGCGGCAGCAGACCCGCGATCGCGCCGCGCCCGGTCCATGGATTGTAGATCCCGTAGCGCTGGATGATCCACCGCCAGGCCTCATAGAATGTCGTCTGGTCGTATGCCGCCGACCCGCTGCTGGACTTGACCGTCTTCACGAAGAACGTCCCTGGGTCCTGCGCCGGACCGAGAAGGAGCGCGCGGTGTCGTCCGATGTAGCTGTCGATTTCCTCATAGAGCCCAGCGATATCGGGGAGCGGGAGACGAAACGGTCTCCCACTGAAGAAGGCCGAGCCAGCGTTCTTGAAGGCGACCGACGGCACGAAAACCTCCCAAGCCTGGTCTCGCTCGCTCCAGCGCAACTCGCCACACTTGGCCTGAATAAGCTTGCGCTCAGTCCTTGGGGGTTGGTCGCGCCTGCTGAGCAGCAGCTGGCGAAGGTTCTTCTGCCGAAAGCCGAGATGCAGGCCAAACCGGATCATCAGGAAGGCGCGCGCGTTCTCCGCGGCCGCCTTCGGGTACCGTGACGCAACGGGGCGCCGCTTGAGGATTTCGTCGGCGATCTTGCGATATTCGCCAACGGGACTGTCGGCCTCGAGCACGGGCAGGATGGGTTCGAAGGGATCGTGGTGCACCCGCGATGCCCGCGCGATTTCCTTCGAGCGCGCCATGGCGAAAGCATGCAATTCAGCGCAGACGCCCGCCCAGTCCCTTCGCGCGCCGTCAATCTCACCGGCGCTAAGCAGGCCATCGACGGGACCCAGTCGCTCAGCGAGCTGGGGACTTTGTGTCAGCCACCCGGTCTGCGGCGCGGTAAGCGCTGCCGCAATGCCGAGCATGTCCGCTTCCCAGGCCGTGTAGAAGCCCCGGCGCGTCTCGCGCCAGTTCAGATACCAGTCCCAAGGCCGCGGGAAGGCGAGAAGACCAAAGGTCAGGGTTTCCAGCGGCAAGCCGTGCCCTCGCACCGGACCGGCGGGGTCCGCGCTCAGCGCCCCGAACAGCAGTCCGAAATGCTCCATCCTCTGAGCGGCGGTCTCTTCGCCCCAGACGCCGCGGCGGCGGTATCCCAGGGCCGTCAAGGTGGCGGTCTTGAAGCTGATCAGATCAGCCATTTCAGCAGCCAGCGCGGGTGGCGCATGGACCGCGCCGGGGGTGTAGGGCGCGTGCTCGCGCGCGGATTGATCAAGTCTCACCATTGGAAAGCGAACACCGAAGCGATGCTTCAAGGCGGCGGCCTGGTAGCGCCGGTACTCGGTGGAGCCAGACACCACGACGCGTCGCACCCATTCCAGGATCTCCTCGCGCTCGGCGAGCGAACGACGATCGAAATCATCGGGCAGGTGCCAGGCGAGGCGGCGGCGTTCAGCGTCGCCGACGCCGCCCGCCTGAAGTCCTTTCGCGGCGCGGCCGGGATGGGGAAGCTTGTCCTTGAAGTATCCGGCTGGGAGGCGCCAGCGTTGCTCGAGGCAGCGTAGGACGGTGAAGCTGTCCACGTGGGACGGCGCCTTGCGGCCATGACGCCAGGCGCGAAGCGTCGAGGCCTCGATGGTCACGCCTTGCGCGCTCAGAGCCTCACGCAACTGCGGCGCGCTGTCGTAATGCCGGCGCATATGCAGGTCGAGCGCCTCGCAGAAGATCGGCGTGTCCCGCCAGGTGTCGCCAGGGTCAGGAAGGGCTTCGAGCATTGCCACGGCTTGCGCCGCGCGCCGCTGCGCAAGCTTCGCCGGCGTCTGGCGGCCTGGAACAGGCGGGACTGGAACGTGGCCTGCGTGTGGCGGCGCCCTGCGCGGCCTCGCGGGCGGCTTGTTGAGTTCGCGTCTCAGCGCCTCCAAGCCGGGGCGTATCACCTCGCGAGCTTGGGGGAGCACAAGGCTCTCAACCCCGGCTGCGGCGGCGATCGCTGGCCAATCCAGGCCGCGGCCGCGCACGGGGAGCGGCTCGCCCCGGCGAAAGAGGTCAACGAGATAGGCGCGAAG
>JAUYSA010000445.1 GCA_030696545.1 Hyphomonadaceae bacterium | reverse complement strand
GGTCGCGACCGGCTCCTTGCGCAGCTTGATGCCGAGCGCGCTTGCGTCGGCGTGCATGGCGATCTCCACCATGTAAGCCGTGCGCGAGCGCTCCATCTCGCCCGGCAGGAAGTTCATCGTCTCGTAGATCTCGATCTTCTGCTCGAGCTCCTGCTCGTTGCGGGCAGGCGCCTCGGCGATCAGCAGGGCGAACGTCCGCGCCATAGAGCGCGCGCCTTCCGCCAGCTGTCGGCCGTTCAGGTTGCCCCGGTCAGCATGGACCGCATCTCCATCATGTTCGAGCAGCAGCGCATGGGCCAGCGCCGCCTGCCACATCGGGAACATCCGGGCATGCTCGGTGCTGAGCCGATAAGCCCGCGCATAGCGCCCGAGATCGCCAGCCGTCGGGCGCGCTTCATCCTCAGCAGTCTTCACGCCATCGTTCAAAGTCGTCATCGGAAATCCGTTCCGGTTCGAGAGCCCGGAACGGCCTCACATGCTCATTCCCGGGGGTTCCCTTCAGCGGGTTCCGAAACCGCTTTCTGTCGGAGCATCCGGCGGAGGTGGCCCAATGCGTCATCTGTCTTCTCCTGGGAAAGGCATATTTGGCCCGTTGCTGACATCCGGAAGATCTGCTCCTGGGCGATGTAAGGAGATCGGCAACCGAGCGGCCGGGCGACCCAAAGCGGTCCCCTGATGAGCGGCGACCGCCGGTCGGCTTTCGATGGGCCGAGCGGTTCCGGATCCGGCGGTCAACTCGTCTTCGAAAGGAGGTTGGATGTCGCTGAGCGGCATGGGGCGATGCATCTCGTTGCGCGAATCACGGTCAGCATCGACACTTTGCAACTTGCCGGCGATCGGCGACAAAAAAGTTTCAAGAACTACCGGATGGCCGCCTGACCGTTCGCTAATGGGTCAGGCGCTCGCTGAAGTAAGGGGGCGCATTCTTGGACACGCAGAACAAATCGGCGGCCGATTGGTGGTCCGAATGGAAGGAGCTTAGCGATGCAGACCGTCTTCGAACGCGAAGGCCTGAAGAGGTGGTCCGAGCCTGCCGTCAGCTCGACCAGCCGCAGCAGGATCACCTGAGGGGCAAGCTCCTCAAGCATTTGACGGATCTGGCCAGGGCTTACCTTCGGCCGCGCGTTCGTCAGGACCTGGTCGATGGCGGGCGCGAGGTCATCGAAGAGGTCATAGAGATCCTCACCGTTGCGGTCTTGACGCCGTCCGCCGCCGATGGGGTCGGCTTCGAGACAGCCTTCCACGCCAAGCTTCGCCAACGATTGGTGGACCGGATCAGGGCGTCTCTCAAGGATCGCGACGTCATCGAGCAAGAGGCCATCGATCCCGAGACGGGCATCGCGCGCGAGCCGCCGGACTGGAACCAACTCAGTCCGGAAGACAACGCCATCATCGCCGACACCATCGCGAAGCTACCGCATCTGCAACGAAAGGCCTTCCAGCTGCACCGCCTGGGCTTTCGCTACACGTCTTCCAACCCGAATGAGAGCATTGCCGTGATGCTTGGGAAGACGCCGAAAACCGTCCAGGACTGGGTCGAGAAGGCCGAAAGGCAGATCGTTGAAATCTTGGGATCGAACAAATGACCAGCGCATCCGAAACACTCGACGACGTCCTATTCGAATTTCACCAGGTCGCGGACCCGATCTCTCCCGAATTGCTGAACGTCTGGACGAGTCGTTACCCTCAGTTCGCGGACGAGATCCGCGCCCATGCGGTCGAGATCATGGACATGGAACTGCTGGCCTCGACGCAGGCTGCGGCAGCCGCGCGACCTCTCGTCGGCGAGACTGTCACTCTACGCGCTGCGCTTCAGGAAGCCGGAACGTCGCTGCGCGACTTTGCCGATCGGCTCGACATATCGCGATCGGTCGTCTCGGATATCAACTCCGGTCGGATCGACCCGGCAACCATCCCGAAGCGCTTCGCTCGCCTGGGAGCCGCGCAGATCGATAGGGCCATGGATTGGTTCGAATCCATCGTGAGGTCGTCGCGCGAGACGGCGCCGACGCCCGCGTTCAAAGCGAAGGCTGCGCCGAGCACCGGTCGCCAGAGGACTTGGGAGGAGGCCATTCGCAGTTCGGATATGGACGAGGATCGCCGATCCTTCTGGCTTTCCGACGAGGGCTGATCATGGATATCTGGCGCGACATTCGTTTGAAGGCGCGCCAGCGCCATAGGGAAGCCGCCGCGAAGGCATCGGCCAATACGGCCGATGCGCTCGTCAGATCGGGACTAAAGATCGCAAAGCTTCAGGTCGACGAATTCGATCCCGGAACGGTCTTCGGCCCCGGGGTGCTTGGCGCATTGGAACGCGACGACGGGTTCGTTCGGCTGGCATCCAATCTCGACGGCAGCCAGAAAGCCGTCGTGGCCGCCCATGAGCTCGGCCACTATTGGCTGCACGACGAGACGGCCTTCATGATCAGATCGACGGAGGCCGGCTTCGGGGGGCAGCCTATCGAGACCGGTTCGGATCGCGTCGTCGCCTACTCCCCTCGCGCGCGGCAGGAGGTGCAGGCCGACATCTTTGCGCAAGAGTTCCTCCTGCCCGCCGATGCGCTCCGCGAGAAGCTTGTTGTCCAGCGTCAGCGCCCTTCGAAGATCGCCGAGGACGCTGGCCTGCCCGTCGAGTTCGTTCGTATGCAGGCGATCCGTGCCCTGTTGCTTCCGCCACTGACCGCTCCGGTCACGACCGAGGCCTCCGGGCCCGGCCATCCCCTGGATCCCGAGCAGCGCGAGGCGGCCGAGTGGGACGAGCGCCCGCTCATCCTTGATGCAGGCCCCGGAACCGGCAAGACCAGGACGCTGATCGCCCGCATAAGGCACCTGATCGAGAAGGAGGTCCCGCCGTCGAACATCTTGGCGCTGACTTATTCGAACAAGGCCGCGGCCGAGATGATCGAGCGGATCGAGACGGTCAGCCCCGCCTCCGCTCCGTTGATCTGGGTTGGCACGTTTCACGCCTTCGGCCTGGAGCTGCTTCGCCTCCACCATCAAGCCGCGGGCCTGCCCCCCGATTTCAAGGTGCTGGATGAGGCGATGGCCTTGGCCGTTCTGGAAGGGCTTCTTGCGGACCTCGACCTCGTCCATTTTCAGAACCTCTGGGACCCGACCCTCGAACTGAAGCCGATCCTGAAAGCGATCTCCCGCGCCAAGGACGAAATGGTATCTTACCAGGAATACGAAACGGCTGCCGCCGAAGCGCTCAGGGATGCGGCGAGCCCCGAGGAGATCGAGCGGGCCGAGAAGGCGGTCGAGGTGGGCAGGGTATACCGGATCTATCAGCACGCCCTGCTTGACCAGCATTGTCTCGACTTCGGGGACCTCGTCTACCGGTCGACGGAACTGCTATCCCACAACCCTGCCATCCGGGACGCGGTCAGGGCCAAGCACCGCCACGTCCTTGTCGACGAATATCAAGACGTCAACTTCGCGAGCACGTCGCTGCTCGAACAGATCACCGATCGGGGCAAAAGGCTTTGGGTCGTGGCTGATCCCCGCCAGTCGATCTATCGTTTTCGCGGCGCGGCTCCGGCCAACACGGTCGATTTCACGAATCGATATCCGGGGGCCCAACGCCGGCAATTGAAAACGAACTACCGTTCCTGCGAGACGGCGGTGCGCGTCTTCGAACGCTTCGGCGCAGGCATAGCGGCGGCACCTCGACCGGCGGCAAGCTGGAAAGCTCACCGCGGCAAGGTTGGTTTCGTTGAACTGGTGCAGGCCCCCGACCTGCAATCGGAAGCCGTCGCGATGCGAGACCAGATCGAGCGCCTGCGCTCCTTGGGAATCGGATATGAGGACCAGGCCATCCTCGCAGGCACCCACCTCTGCCTTGCCCGCTTTGGCCGCATCCTGCAAGAGCTCGGCGTTCCCATCCTCTATCTAGGAGACCTCTTCGAGCGCCCGGAAATTCGTGACCTTCTCGCCCTGATCTCGTTGGGGGCGGAGCCAGGCGGCGTCGGCTTGGTGCGCGTAGCGCAGTTCCCGCAATACGCCGCGACGCGCGAGGACGCGATAAGGGTCATCGCTCACGCCCGGGAGGCGAAGGAAGACGTCGTCGCGGCCTGCGCCAAGGCGGGCACGATCGCCGGCGTGTCCCCCACGGGTGCCGCTGGGCTTCGCCTCCTGTCACAACATCTGAGCGGAACGGAATGGAAGACGAGTTCCTGGCACCTCCTGAGCCACTATCTGCTCGAAGCCAGCGATTACCTGCGTCCGCTGCTGGATGCCGGCAATAGACGTTCGCAGCAGTCGCTCGTGGCGATCTACCAGCTCCTCAAGTTCTGCCGCGAGCATCTCGATGCGAACCGCGGCGTCGGGGGACGACGCAAGCTGCTGGACGATATCCGGAGGCTCGAACGACTCGACGACGATCGCCAGCTCCGGATCATTCCACCGGAGGCGGCGGGCATAGCCGCCGTCCGCATGATGACGATCCACGGCTCGAAGGGACTGGAATTCCCTGCCGTTCACCTGCCGCAGGTCGCGACGCGGTACGTGCCGGGGAGCCGGCGCGCGGTGACATGCCCAGCGCCGAAGGGGCTGGAGCGGCTTGAGCTCTCCCCCGCGGAGCATGAGGCCGAAACGGAATGCTTGTTCTTCGTCGCTCTTTCGCGCGCCCGGGACGCGATGACCATCAGCCATGCGAGGCAATACACCGCCAAGGCCACGTGCAACCCTTCGAAGTTCCTGAAGGATCTCGGAGGCGTCCTGCCAAGTGCCCGCACTGCGAGCTTGTCGCAAGGCATGTCCTCGAATGCGGTCAGAATCCCGATCCCTCCGCAGGCAGAATTCGAGGAAAGGCATCTTGAAGTCTATTCGAAGTGCCCCGCGCGGTATCGGTACGAAGTCATCGACGGCCTGAGAGGGCCCGGTGACGACAGCGCCTATCTCAAATTCCACGGCTGCGTGAGGAAGACGATCCGTTGGATCTTCGACGAGATCGGAGAAGGCCGGACCGTGACGGCGCCCCTGGCCGTGGCGCAACTCAATGCGATATGGGCCGAACAGGGTCCCGACCATGCGTTCGCGCCGCTCTACCTCGCGGAGGCCACGAAGATGGTCGAGGGTGCGGCGAACATGCCGATGTTGGGGATCGATGCCGGCCGAGCCTGGTTTGCCGACGTAGCCGGAAAGCGGATCACCATGCGACCGGATCGTGTCGTCCTGTCGCCCACCGGAGGTATTCTCGTGCAGAGGCTGAGGACGGGGCGCAAGACCAAGAGCGAGCCGACGAAGCCGATTTGGGAATTGTTGCAGTTGGCCGGTCGACAGATGTTTCCAGGCCAGGCGGTCGAACTGGAGGCGTATTACCCGGCCCGGTCAGACCGATCGCCGATCCCGACCGCCGCCGGCAAGGGGCTGGAAGGCTACGCCGAAAGCATTGCCGGCATCGAGCGGGGCGAGTTCGCGCCGGTGGCCAGCAAGGACTGTCCGACTTGCCAATTCTACTTCGTCTGCACGTCGGAAGATTTTTCCTGACACGACTACCGAATCCGCCGGGTCAGGTTCGCTGAATGAGTAGAAGGGGCGGCAGGTGCCGCCTCGCCATTCGACAAGCGAGCCTTTTTCATGACCCAGCCTGCCCATGCCAACCTCCCGCGCTTCCAGATCCTGATCGGCGACGCGGAGCTCAACTTCCGTCAGATCGAGATCCCCGATCCGATCGTCACTGGCCGCCAGATCCTCGAAGCCGCCGGCGCCCGCCCCGTCGACGAGCATCTGGCCATCGCCGTCCTGCAGGATGGTGCTCTGGAGACCTTGCGCGAGGAGGAGCTCTTCGACCTGCGCGCGAAGGGGGCCGAGAAGGTCCTGGTCTTCAAGGCCGACCGCTCCTTCCGCTTCAAGGTCGACGACCGCGAGCGGGAATACGGGACCAACGTGATCAGCGGTCGCACGCTCAAGATCCTGGCCGGCGTCGATCCGACCACGCACGATGTCTATCAGGAGATCCGCGGTGGCGAGGACCTGCTGGTCCGCAACGCCGATCTCGTCGATCTGTCGAAGCCCGGCGTGGAGAAGTTCTTCACAGCGATCGCGCAGACGACCGAGGGCCTCTCCATCTTCCTGCCGCCCCGCGACGTCGAGTATCTCGCGGGGCGGGGCATCGCCTATGAGGACGGCTCGGAAGCCGGCCACACCGGCATACTGTTGAAGGCGCTCCCCTTGCCCGCGGGCAAGTTCACCTCGACCGAGGTCGATGTCCTGGTCATCCTACCGCCCGGCTATCCCGACTGCCCGCCGGACATGTTCTACTGTCTGCCGTGGCTCAAGTTGCGGCAGACGGGCGGCGACCCCCGGGCGGCCTCGACGGCCCACCCCTTCCGCGGCCAGACCTGGCAGCGCTGGTCGCGTCACAACAACGCCTGGCGTCCCGGCGTCGACGGTATCCACACCATGGTGAAGCGCATCGAACTCGCGCTCGCCGAGGCGGCCTGACATGCTCGACATGATACTACTCGAAGGGCACGAAGCGGAGCTGCGCACCCTTCTGGCCACCACCGATGGCGCCGAAGCATCGGCCTATGTCCTCTTGGGCAAGGCTGACGTCGCTGCCGATCCATGGACTGGTAAGGCGCGTCAGCGCCTGGTCTCCCACAAGGTCGTCCCGGTGCCGGCCGAAGACAGGATCTCGGCCTCCGGCGTTCATGTGACGTGGTCGACGAGGTCGTTCGTCAGGCTGCTGAAGCAGGCCGAGGAAAGCGGTCTCACGCTCGGCATCGTCCATACGCATCCCGGCAGCCATGCCTTCTTCTCCGATCAGGACGATCGCAACGAAACCGAGCTGCTGCGGATCGTCACGAACCGGTCCGGTGCCAGCCATGGCTTCGCCAGCATCGTGCTCGGCGGCGATGGCAGCATCTGCGCTCGCCTGTGGACGAGCCCGTCAGAGTCGACGCTCTGCGAGCGGATCATGGTCTCGGGCCGCCGCCTGGTCTTTCACGGCGTCACGGCCCTAGCCGACGACGCGATGCTCGATCGGCAAGCGAGGCTGTTCGGGACGTCGTTCAATCCCATCGTGCGCGGCGTGCGGATCGGGGTGATCGGCTGCGGCGGCACCGGCAGTCCCACGGCCATGATGTTGGCCCGCCTCGGCGTGGGAGGCTTGCTGCTGGTCGATGACGACGTCATCGAACTGACCAATCTCAATCGCGTCCACGGTTCCCGTCGAAGCGACGCCGAGGCCGCTCGTGCAAAGGTGGATGTCCTGGCGCGGGAGATTCGGGAAGCCGATCTCGGCGTTGAGGTCGCGACCTTCAAGGGATGGGTCGTCGATGCGAGAGCCCGCGATGCCCTGCGCTCCTGCGACGTCGTCTTCGGATGCACCGACGATCACGACGGCCGTCTCTTCCTGAACAGGCTCGCCTACTTCTACGGCATCCCGGTCATCGACATGGGCGTCCGCATCATTCCGGCCAGCAAGGACCGCCCCTATGAGATGGCCGGCCGCGTCACGCTCGTCACGCCCGGCGCGCCTTGTCTCCTTTGCCGCGGCTTTGTCAACCCGGTGCGGGCCCGAGAGGAAGCGCTGAAGCGCACCGATCCGGACGAATACGACCGTCGCAAGGCTGAGGCCTACATCGCGGGCGGCGGCGATCCTACGCCTGTCGTGGTCACCTTCACGACCGAGACCGCCTGCATGGCCATCAACGAGCTCCTTCAGGGCCTAACGGCATTTCGAGGGGATGGCGGCATGAAGACAGAACGTCGGCGGCGCTTCGATACGGTCGAGGACCGTTCGAGCACCTGCGCCCCCCGGGCCGAGTGCGAACTGTGCGCGAACGACACGATCTGGGGGCGAGCCGACGTAATCCCGTTCCTGCATAGGATCGGGTAGCCGTCATGAATCGCCTTATCGCGAAAACCTTCCGCTGGCTCGGCCTGATCGAGTTCGACTTGTTGTCGCGTAAGTCCGAGGTCTATCCCGGCGAGGAGCAGGTGGTTCCTGGCGAGCTCGTCTTCGTGGTCGATGCAGGAATCGAGAAATGGGCATGCTTCAAATGCCCGGGAGGGTGTGGGACCACCATCCCTCTCTCCCTTAATCCCAAGCGCCGGCCGAGGTGGGCCGTCGCGCTGGACTGGTTCCAGCGCCCGACCGTGAAGCCATCGGTCCATCAGAAGAACGATTGCGGCTGTCACTTCTGGATCACGAAGGGTCGGATCGACTGGTGCAAGGACGGGAGGCCAAGCACAGGTGCTTGAGCATGACCTTCGAAGCGCTTTCTTCTGGGTGCGGACGTCATTGGCAAGCTTGACAAAGCCGCCGACACGCGCCGCCCCTACCTCTAGAGCGGAACCCGACCTGATTGAATCGGGAGGGATTCCCAAATCAGCCTGGAGCTGATTCATATGTGGACGCCCCCTTTGGCAAGGCGTTTATGTCGGGATGATTTGATCGGTTGCTTTCATATGTCCGGCCTGTTTGTGCGGCGGAATGTCTGCCGCTGGCCCTGATGGAAATCCGCCGACGAGGTCCCTATCAAACTGACGCGCTGCAGGAACGCATTGAATCACGCGGGTTGATCTCGTCATTGGCTCGATCGTCACTCATCATCGACTGCCGTTACCAATTCGGGTTGTCTCGATTGTCGGCTGCTAGGCGCCGAGCTGATGGGGTCTGTAGGTCTCCTTGCGCGTCAGCAGGACCCACGCGATCCGCGCGAGCTTGTTGGCGAGCGCGATCGAGACCAGCCTAAAGGGCTTTTTCTCGAGCAGTTTCCTGATCCACGCGGCCATCGGCGTCGGCTTGTCCTTCGTATGCCGGATGACGGCCGTGGCGCCGACGACGAGCAATCGGCGCAGGTAGCGGTCTCCCTGCTTGGAGATTCCGCCCAGCCTGGTCTTGCCGCCAGTCGATTTTTGCTGTGGCGTTAAGCCGAGCCAGGCCGCGAACTGCCTGCCGGATCGGAACTGATCGGGATCAGTGACTGTGGCCGCAACCGCGGTCGCCGTGATCACGCCAAGGCCTGGGATGGCGGCGAGCCTCCTGCTTGCCTCGCTGTCGGCATGCCAGGCGGCGATCTGGCGGTCGAGCTCCGCGATCTCCTGGCCGAGCGCCACGATCTGGCGAAGCATGATCTCCAGCGCCGCACGGGCGAAGGAGGGAAGCACATTCTGACCAGCGAGCGCCTGCTCGGCGAGCCTTGCCAGATTGGCGACGCCGGGATTGGCGACGAGCCCCAGTTCGGCCAGATGCGATCGCAAGGCGTTGGCGGCCTGCGTGCGCTGACGAACGAGCAGGGATCTGGCCCGATGCGTCATGAGGATGCCTTGCTGATCGACCGTCTTCACCGGCACGAACTGCATGGTTCGCCGCTGGACCGCTTCGCAGATCGCCTCTGCGTCGATCGCGTCGCTCTTCCCGCGCTTGACGAATGCCTTGACGTAGGATGGCGGGATCAAGCGAACCTCATGCCCCATCGCCGAGAGCGTTCGCGCCCAATGGTGCGCTGTTCCGCACGCTTCCACGCCGATCAGGCAAGGCGAAAGCTTCGAGAAGAACGGCAGCATCTGCTTGCGATGCAGCTTCTTCACCAGCATCGTCGCTCCGTCCGCGTCGACGCCGTGCGCCTGAAAAACGCTCTTCGCCAGGTCCAGTCCAATCGTCTTGATCGTCATGCGAACGCTCCTCTCGTTGCTTCGGCACCCGGATCGGCACCATAGCGCCGCCGGTGGGGCGGGGGCGTCCACATCATCACACTGTCTGCCGGATGGAGGCCGGCAGGCATGTCGAGAGCTCTGTCGGTCGATCTTCGGGTTCGGGTTCTTGGCGCTGTGGCGGCTGGCGCTACGCATCGCGAGGCGGCCGAGCGTTTCGGGGTGAGCGCGGCCAGCGTGAGCCGCTGGCGCAAGCGTGAGCGCGATCAGGGCGATCCGCGGCCCGGGCGGCTTGGTGGCGATCGGCGTTCTGATCGGATCGAGGCGCACCATGACGCGGTGATGGCGGCGCTCGGCTGTCAAACGGCGCGCAATATTGCCCCCCGATCGGCGTCCAATCTTGACCCCTTGATGGGCTGAGGCGGTGAGGAGGCGG
>JAUYSA010000292.1 GCA_030696545.1 Hyphomonadaceae bacterium | reverse complement strand
TTTCGCGGTCGCCGCGGCGATACCATCCGACGCGCTGACGATGATGTCGTAGATGTTGTTCGCGCCGACATCGGCAGGCGCTTCGTAATTCGGAGCCGACACAAACGATAGAGCGCCGGTCGAAGCGTTGATCGCGAACCTCGCCGCGTCGACACCACCTGCAATCGCGTAGGTGATCGGGTTGTTGTCCGCATCTGTGGCCGTCACAGCGCCCACAGCCACGGAATTTTCGGTGATCGCGTAATTGCCGGACGTAATGAAAGGAGCAGCGTTCGCGCCTTCTGTAACATCAGTCACTGCAACGGTTACCGCCTTGGTGGTGGCGGCTGTTGTGCCATCAGAGGCGCTAACGATGATGTCGTATACATTGTTGGCCCCGACATCTGTTGGCGCTTCATAGTTCGGAGCCGTGACGAACGATAGCGCGCCCGTTGAGGCATTGATCGTAAACCTGGATGCATCCACTCCGCCGGCGATTGCATACGTGATGACGTTGTTGTCCGCATCCGTCGCCGTTACCAAGCCAACTGTCGTAGAATTTTCGGGCGTCGTGTAATTGCCTGACGTTATAACTGGCGGCGCAGTAGAGGTTTGAGTCTGGAATACCACGTCCACCCAGTAGTTGGCAGCGTTCCAGCTGTCAGTCGGCATGGTCGGGGACGACGCATAGGAATAGACACCGTTGCCGCTCGTTGTCGCGCCGACGAAGACCGCACTTTCCGGAGCACGGACAATTCCCAGTGGATCGGAAAACGCGTCATTGTCCAATCCATCGAAGCCGACTTCGCGAGACGGAGTGAAGAATGAGTCTGTGGCGATATAGTTGTCCGATGTCTGGTACGAAACAGTATACTGCTGCCCTGCAGTAAGCGTAACGGGGCGCGAGAAACTCGCGGTCTGCCAGCCGACCTGGCCGGGCGTAGATGTGAAAGTAACGGCGCCTAGCAAAGCCCCTGAGGCTGACCATAGGTGTCCCTCGCGGACATCCGTATCTGTCGCATCCCCAGCATCCCTGTAATACCGCAGTCCGGTCAGCAATCCCGCACGATCGACCGTAAACTTCATACCCAGTTCAACCTGAGTATGATCATTGTACAGAACCGTTCCCGTCGCTGCGGTGGAGGCAAATACCGAAACAAAGGACGACGTCACAGGCGCAGTCACCGTTACGGTGTCCTGAGAAGTAACGATGGAGCTTATGTTTAGACTGTCATCGATCGCGCGAGCTCTGATCGTATAAACTCCTTCAACTTCAGGAGTCCATGAAAACGACCAGTTTGTTGTTCCTTGGGCGATATGCCAGGTGAGGCCGTTGTCCAGCGATACTTCGACAACTGCCACCTTGCCGTCGTCAGTCGTTGACGAGGTGCCGTTCGCGTCCGCCGCCATTCCAGTTATCTGCACTGCTTGAAATGGGCTGACCGTTTCCGGCAAGTCGGCAATCGTCGTCGTTGCGGCGGTAAAATCTGTCGAAGCCAGCGCTCGAGTCAGGCCTTGCGTGACAAGGAAAAGATCCGTGACCGCCGGCTGGATGCCCATGTCCGCAAACATATTGATAGTGAATTGCTTCAGATCCGTATTCTCGATTGAGGCGGCATAGGGCGTCGAATCATGCTGATCACTGAGCCCCCAGCTCCAGAACACGGTCCCGGCGCCGAACACTAGCGCCCCACTCTCGGCACGATACAGAGAGAGATTGTGCGTAGCAGTCCCGGGCGCGGTCGACATACCTTGATCGATCAAGATGCCGCTCCAGTCGAGCGTCGTTTCAGACAGCCGGATAAGACCGGCGGGTCTTGTCTCATCGGTCGGCGATATATCCCATTCATAGCCGATGATGCCCGGCGCGATGCCCAGTTCACCGGTTGTGGCGACATTGGTGTTGCGCCAGACGCGAAGGCTCGCGAACTCTTCAGGAATCTGGATAGCGCCGCCGAATTCGCCCGTGCCATCTGGCCCGAACAGCTGGCCAGTCAGCATCGTCTCGACGCATGCGCATTCCGATAGAAGCCCTGTTATCGTTTCCGGAAGGCCGCCAGAAATATAGTTTCCGTTTGCATCGGTCGCGCCGACGAAGCGCATATCGCGCCACGTTCCAGTCCAAATGTTTGTCGGATCGAGATCGACATAGTCTTCCGGACCCGCGTTCCGGTCAGCGACCGCAAGCGTTTCCTTATAACAGACGAGTGTGCGGTACTCGGTGCCATCTTCGGAAATGCTCGTTTCCCACCGCGTCTTCCAATAGACTTCGTTGCCACTCCAAAAGAGGACGTTGACGCCTGCGTCCCGCGCATCTTCGACATTCGAACGCTGACCGCTCGACCAGTATTCGTCATGGCCGACGGAGATAAAGGCTTTGTAGTTCTGGAGATAATCTGGGCCGAGGCGGTCCGTATCGACCCCTGAAATGTACGAGACGTCGTATCCCTGTTGCTCAAGGAAATATATCGCCGCGTAATCCGCTCCGAATAGATAATCGTGGGCCCCGGCATATGTTCCGACTCCGTCGCGCGTGAGAATGGGACGGTTGTAGCTGACTGCGTAGCCGCGGTCGGCCGCGTTGGTGCTGGCGCCAGGAATTGGCGGCTGATCAACCAAGCCGGCTGTATCGCCGTATAGGTTCAAGGCTCCGCCGTTTCCAAGACCGCCGGTCCAACCGTTATAGGCCTGCCACGTCGTATCGGACGTTTGCAGGACGATGTCCGCTTCGACGCCGTCGTTCCGAACGATGAACGGGATCTGGTTGGTCTGCCCCGGAATCGGATTGCCGTTGCTGTCAAGCATCTGGAGGCGCGCAAGGTAGACGCCAGACACAGCGTCGGCAGGCACATCCCAGCTATCGGTAACAGTCCAGTTGCCAGCATCGACCATCCCAAGCGTTTCATCGAACAGCGGCAAGGCCTGATCGACACCGTTGGTGTTTGTCCACTCTGTGACTTCGCGCGCGCCCGCGCCGCCATAATAGCCCAGACGGAAAATCTCGACCTTGTAGTCTGCGCCGGCGCCGCCATCGAGATTGATTTTGAAATCAATCTGGGCGCCAGCATTGACGCTCATGTCAGTGGCAAAGCCCTCAATTGCGGAGCTGCTTGCCGCATCCCAGTAGTCCTTGGTCGCAACGCCGTCGGTGCGAGCGTTCTCGAGCAGAATGCGGTCGGATGTCATTGTTGAACGCCAGTTTGGGAGCTGAGTTTTTCAGGGGGTATTGCCGACACTCGGCCCTTGCGAGCATCGATCGGGAGAATTTTGCGGCGCGGAGGCGTCCAGTCTGTGAGGAGGCAGCTGTCGAGGGCGCTGCGCAGCGCATCTGCATCGATACCTGTGCCGATGAACACGAGTAACTGCTTCCTGTCGCCAAACTGCTCATGCCAGCCATCACGGATGCGGGCGAGTGAGGCGCTGTCGCGCGGCCAAGTATGGCGGGGCGCTGCGGCCCACCAGATGCCGTGTGACTTGAACGATGTCATTGCGCCGGCAAGGCTGAACTCAAGGGCGAGGTTCGGCTGGCTCGCAACCCAGAAATGGCCCTTGGCGCGGATCACACCCGGCAGGCTGCTGGTCAGCACACGGCGCAAGCGATCAGCGTGGAAAGGCGCATGCGCGCGATACGTGAAGGAAGAGATCCCGTAGGTTTGACTTTCCGGCGTGTGCGCCGAGAAATTGTGAAGCTCCTGAAACCACCGCGCCTTGCGGCGGGCCTGCTCGAAATCAAAAAGGCCGGTTCCCAGAACGCGCGACAGGTCGACGTTGCTGTTGTCCGCTTCGATAAGGCGAGCGCCCGGATTGAGCGTTTCGATTATGCGCCTAGCCTGGAGAGTGCGATCCGGGCCGGCGGCCGTCACCTTGTTGAGCACGATCACATCAGCGAACTCGATCTGGTCGACGAGGAGTTCAACCAGGGAGCGTGGGTCGTTCTCGTCTCGGGCCTGGGCCAAGGATTTGAGCTCATCGCGGCTGTTGTACTGCTCTGCAAGCGTCACTGCATCGACAACGGTGACCATCGTGTCCAGGCGCGCAACATCGCCAAGGCATGCGCCGTCAGCATCGCGGAAGTCGAAGGTCGCAGCCACGGGAAGTGGTTCGGAAATGCCCGTCGACTCGATCACCAGCTCGTCAAATCGGCCCGTCTCCGCCAATCGGCGTACTTCGTGGAGAAGGTCGTCGCGCAGCGTGCAGCAGATGCAGCCATTGGTCATTTCGACCAATGTTTCGTCGGTGCGGCTGAGAATGGATGTCTCTTTTCGCACCAGGTCCGCGTCGATGTTCACGTCGGACATGTCGTTAACGATGACAGCAACACGCCGGCCTTGGCGATTGTTGAGGATGTGATTGAGAAGTGTGGTCTTGCCCGCGCCCAGAAAGCCGGAGAGCACGGTTACAGGCAAACGGGAGGCAATATCGACCTTCGCAGAGGAACTGCTTACGCCGACCGCATCAGGCTGAATTCGCCCGTGTCCCAGATTGTCGCCAGACATTGGGCCTACCCACCTCTGCATGCGCCGCCGTCACGATCGGCAAGGCTCACATGCAACCACGAGGCCACATTAGCAAAACGCAAGGTTGGTCCAAATACGCTTCCCCAAAGACACGAGGACTTTTTGCGGCGCGAATGCGCTCTTGCGAGAGGCGAATAGCCAGCTGAAGCGGGCGCTTGTTTTCATATAGAAAATTTATGGCTTGCTCATAACCACTCGCAAAGCCCGTGAATTTGATTCAACTTGCAGGAGAATTTTAACCGGCAGCGTTCGACCGACTTCATGCGGCCAGCTGCCGCGTTATTGCTCTCGGAAGCTCTTCCAGAACGACTGTGACAGCGGCTCGGTCAGATACTGAAGCGCGGTGCGTTTACGGGTCGGGATGATAACCTCCGCCGAAATGCCGGGGCGGATTTCGTTGCCGGCCCTGGCATTCGG
>JAUYSA010000197.1 GCA_030696545.1 Hyphomonadaceae bacterium | reverse complement strand
TGAGTTCACTCAGCCGATCCAGATGCGGTTCAATGAGCTGATCTCAGGCGTTCGTTCTGACGTGGCGGTCAAGATATACGGCGACAATCTCGAACAACTCGCAGAGCTTGGCGAGCAGGTCGAAGGCGTCATCGGCGCCATCGACGGCGCCCAGGACGCAAAGGTCGAGCAGGTCACCGGGCTTCCCGTCCTGCAGATCACGCCGAACCGGGTTGCGCTTGCCCGCCTGGGTCTCAACGTGGCCGATGTCCAAAATGCGGTCGGTACGGCTTTCGGCGGCACGGAAGCCGGTCAGGTTTTCGAAGGCGACCGCCGTTTTGATGTCATCGTCCGCCTGCCTGAGCGGTTGCGCCAGGATGTGGATGCTATAGGCCAGCTTCGAATTCCGCTGCCCGGACATGATGGCGATCCCAGAGGCTATGTTCCGCTTCAGGAGGTCGCTTCCATCGATCTCTCGATTGGCCCCAACCAGATCAGCCGCGAGAATGGGAAGCGTCGTGTAGTGGTGACCGCTAACGTGCGCGGGCGCGATCTCGGCTCGTTCGTAACCGAACTGCGAGAGAAGGTGGGCGAAGAGGTGGAGCTGCCTCCTGGCTACTGGGTCGGCTATGGAGGCACATTTGAGCAGCTCATCTCCGGCGCGCAACGCCTAGCCTTGGTTGTGCCCGTCGTCCTCTTACTGATCGTGGGGCTGCTGTACGGGCTGTTCCGCTCAATGCGCGATGCTCTCGTCGTCTTCAGCGGCGTTCCGCTTGCGCTGACGGGTGGCATTCTTGCGCTGGTTGCGCGCGGCATGCCGCTCTCCATATCGGCGGGCGTCGGCTTCATCGCCCTTTCTGGGGTTGCCGTTCTCAACGGAGTGGTGATGCTCACCTTCATCCGTTCCTTGCGGGAGCAAGGACAGACGATTGATGAGGCCATCCGCGACGGTGCGCTCACTCGACTTCGCCCGGTGCTCATGACGGCGCTGGTCGCGAGCCTTGGGTTCATCCCTATGGCCTTCAACGTGGGGGCAGGGGCGGAAGTGCAACGTCCACTGGCGACGGTGGTGATCGGCGGCATCTTCTCGTCAACGATCCTGACCTTGCTGGTGCTCCCCGCGCTCTACAGACTGGTTCACCGGGCAAAGCCGCAAGAGCCCACGCCTGCCCACGTCTCTTCCGTCTACGCTCCCATCAGCCAAGGTGGTAACGCCTGATGATCTCAACCCGACGACTACCACTTTCCTCACTGCTTATTGCCGCCGCCGGGCTGCTACTGCTGGCCGCCTTCAGCGCAGGGGCAGCCTTCGCCCATGGCGTTGAGGCCGGCGACAAGGGCTATATCCAGGAAACGTCCGGCATCGTGTTCTGGCCATTCGTGTATCTGGGCGCCAAGCATATGGTGACAGGATACGATCACCTGCTGTTTCTCTTCGGCGTGATCTTCTTCCTCTACAAGATGAAGGACATCGGCATCTATGTGACCATGTTTGCCGTTGGACACTCGGTCACGCTGCTGGCAGGCGTGCTCGCGAATGTCAGCGTCAGTTCCTATCTCGTGGATGCGATCATCGGTCTGTCGGTTGTCTACAAGGCGCTCGACAACATGGGCGCATACCAGCGCTGGTTCGGCTTCCAGCCTGATACGCGCGGGGCCACGTTGGTCTTCGGCTTGTTTCATGGACTGGGGCTGGCCACCAAGCTTCAGGACTTCGAGATGTCGGCGGACGGGCTCGTTGTGAACCTGATCGCATTCAACATCGGGGTCGAGCTGGGCCAGCTGCTGGCGTTGGGGGCAATCCTCATCGCCATGAGCTTCTGGCGAAAGACGCCGAGCTTCTGGAAGCACGCCTATCTCGCAAACGTGGTCCTGATGGCCCTCGGGTTCACCCTGACGGGCTATCAGCTCGTCGGTTACTTCGTCGCCTGATCGGAGACATAAAATGTTCGACGCACAAAAGCCCGACCCTTCCGAACTGCCTTCGACCGGACGCCTCTTAAAATCCACAGGCATCGCGGCGGCAGTCGCGGGCGCACTGCTAGTATTCGTCGTTCTGCCCGCCGAGTACGGTGTCGATCCGACGAGAGCTGGTTCTCTTCTTGGCCTGACTGAGATGGGCCGGTGCTGTCAGACCTACGCTAACTAGTCTCAGGTGAGGGCTGTGGTTATTGGCCTCCCGAGGACCCCAATGACGCGAATTTCCTACAAACGGCACCGCTTCACAGCCGCCGTGATTCAGCACGCCGTTTGGCTCTATTTCCGCTTCACACTCAGCCTGCGTGACGTTGAAGAGATGCTCGCGCATCGTGGCGTCGATGTGAGCTACGAAACTGTGCGTGCCTGGACGGTGAAGTTCGGGCCGAAGATCGCTGCCAATCTCCGGCGTCGCAAGCTGCCGCCGTCGCCACGTTGGCACCTTGACGAAATGGTCTCGACGATTGCCGGCGAGCACGTGTGGATCTGGCGCGCTGTCGACGATGAAGGCGAGGTGATGGACATGATCGTGCAGAAGCGGCGCGATGTTGGAGCCGCGCTTCGATTCTTGCGACGGCTGTTGAAGAACCAGAACGTGGAGCCAGAGACCATCGTCACTGACGGATTGCGATCCTATCGCGCGGCGCTCGATCGCCTGGGCCTCGCCGATCGTCATCGGCCGGGGCGTCTGCGCCAGAACAACCGCGCTGAGAACTCGCATCTCTCGATTCGAAGACGCGAGCGCAAGATGCAGGGGTTCAAGAGCCGATCATCAGCACAGCGGTTTCTTGAAACGCACGCAGCTGTCTACAACACGTTCAACATCCAACGGCATCTACTGAGCCGAGGCGCGATGCGCGCCCTGCGTGCACGCTCGGAATCTGTCTGGAGCAGGGCGGTGGCGTGAGGCCCGGAGGCTCGTCATAAGCCCAGAAAAACCGTAGCCAGTTTACCTGACAGTACTACCGCAGTTTATCTGGAGCGATAATTCGGTCAGACCGAACGGAAGCTGACCCGGCTGTGGGATCCGTCACAGAACGGTTTTGTGTTCGAATGTCCGCAACGGCAAAGGCGCACGGCTTCCGCGCGTGAGACGACGCGGCCCGTGCCCGAGATGATTTCGAGATTGCCATAGACCGCCAGCGGACCATCCAGCTGCGGCGCGATCTCGACGGGTCCGTTGCGGACCGCGAGCATGTCCGTGCGGTCCCCAGTTGGCGGCTCGCCCGAAGAGCTGTACACGTTCTCCTTGTGCGAGCTGTCTCAGAACTGGTTGTTCTTGGAGGCGACGCATCGGCACAGCGTGAGGCGGTAGCCGGTTTGCTTGCCGTCTATGCTGAGATCGCCACGAAAAGCATAGGGCCCTGCCTCACGCACAGAGATGAGATTCACCGGCGGCGCCTGCTCCTCGCGGCCGCCATCCTTGCGGCGGTACTGGATGGCGCCGGACGGGCATTCGCGCGCCACCGCCATCAGTTCTTCGGCATGCATATCATCAGGGTGAATCCAGGGCCCCTTCACGTTGGCGAGGAACACCTTGGGAGCTCCCGTGACGCAGAAGCGCGAATGTATGCAGAGTTTGCCGTTGTAGGTGATCTCGACGGTCTCACCGTCCACGACTTCGGCGTCGCCGATTAGTTGTCGTGGCGGTGCAGGTTTTGCAGGTGCAACCGGGGACGAAGTGGAAGGCGGCGTTGGAGCGTCCTGCATATCAACAAAGGACCGGGCGCGGCTGGCCAGCGTCGTCAGAAGTGTCGTGGCGCGCACGAGCCGCGCATCTGATCCGTCGAGACGCGCGGCGTGGCTGGCAAGTTCTTCCATCCGTTCGGCGAAGAACCGGCGCGTGCTGGCGCTTGGCGGCAGCGGGGCTGAATCGCGCAAAGCAGTAAAGGACACCCCCGCGTTGCAGTCGGGGTTGGACGGCCCGGCCGGGCGGCGAGCAGCGCTTTCGGCAAGTAGGGTCAGCGCCTTCATCAGATCCACGCCAAGATCAACCGCAAGGCTCTTTTCGCGCGATGGGCCCGGGAGGGCGTATGAATAAGCCAGTAGGCGCAGCATGGTCTGGTAGGCCGCGTTTGCCACATCGACGATCGCGGACGCCGCTTCGTTCTCGATCCAGACCCGGCCCTCCGGGTTCGGCGGGCGACGCAGGACTGGGTTGACCGCCGCCGGATGAGCGGGGCTGAACGATGGATTGCGGTCAAGGAGAGCGCGGTACTCCTCGCGAATGGACGAGAAGCGGGCGAAATGCGAGTTCGCTGACTGAGCCGCGGCGCCTTCTCCCTCGGTAATGATCGTCTCGCACGCAGCGATGGCTGTTTTGGTGCAGAGGACGGGATTTGCACCTCTCAGCGCGATCTCCCTGATGGAGAGCTGCAGGGCGGGATCGCCGCAGAATAGCTGCTGCTCGCCGAGCCTCTTCGCCATGAAGTCGAGAGCGAATTCCATGGTCTGGTAGAACTCGCCGACGGTATCGTAGTCGACGCTCATCGGCGTGAGCCTCGGCGTGACTGCGCCTCGGAGAAAAGAAGGGTGATAGTAGCCTTCGCCGTCTGGCTCTACTGATCCCACGGGACGCTCAAGATGGATGAAATGCTGCAGCACCTGCATGTTGAGCGGCGCCAGCTTCACAACGACGCTCGCCGGCAGGTAACCGGGATCCAGCGGAAAATTGCCTCGACCGAAGCGCGGCATGCCGCCGACGCCGGAGGTGATGTTCCAAACGGCGACGAGATGGCCCATCTCGTCAATTGCGATATCGAGGATGGCACGCCGCCATCCCGCGACGGCTGCTGCTTCCTCCGCGGTCAGCCCTTCCGCCTCGCCGTCTTTCAAACTGAAGGCGGCGTAGAGGTAGGTGCACATTAGATTGTGCTCAAGCTCCGCCGCTTCGTAGAGCGCGTGGATCAGTTGCTCGCGCGTAGGCGTCAGAACAGGCGTAGACTGCATGTTGAACGTCTCCAGCCGAAGCGTGCGTTCACATCGTCCCGACGCTTGCGCAGCTTAGATTCACATGAGGTTGGTAGACTGCAGGTGAAAAAATGCCTCGTATTGAATCTTTGGCGGACGACGCTGTCATTTACATCATGGACTACGAGTCCCTGCGAGGCGTCGGACAGGCCGTTTCGTTCGATTGGCTTTGCATCTCAGCATTCGAAGGCGGGAGCGCAAGATGCAAGGTTTGAAGAGTCGCGTTTCGGCTCAGCGCTTTCTGGAGACGCACGCTGCGGTCTACAACGCGTTTAAGATTCAGCGGCAACTCCTCAGCCGTTGCGCGATGCGCATCCTGCGTGCACGCTCGGAATCTGTCTGGAACAAAGCAGTCGCCTAAGGTCCGGAGGCTCGCCAATAGCCCGGCAAAACCTCGCTCGGTTTACCTGACAGCTCCGTCAACAGAGCTCGTCAAGCGGATGGGTCCAGCCTGGCGCGTAGCGCGGCGTTCTCGATGCGGAGCGCCTTGAGCTCCTCGCGCACCGGAGCGAGCAGTTCGACGAGTTCAGCCTCGGTGTGGCGCGGTGTGATGTGCTGCGGGCAGTTCCAGTCGAAAGCCTCGAGCGTGACAATGACGCCGCGCTCGATCCTTGCGGGGTAGTCATCCTCTAGCCGCGCAAACAGTTCGGGCTCGGCGGCGCGATCGATGGATCGAGCGTGGCCCAGAAGCTTCAGTCGCTGCTGGTTTGGATAGTCCATCAGGAAGATTGAGACTCGATCATCGGTGACGAGATTGCCGACGCTCACATACTGGCGATTGCCGCGATAGTCCGCGAAGCCGAGTGTCCTCTCGCCCAGCACTTTAAGGAAGCCGGGCGGGCCGCCGCGGTGTTGTACATAGGGCCAACCGGTTTCGGATACCGTCGCCATGTAGAAGCTGTCGCGAGAGGCAATGAAGTCGGCCTCAGGCGCCGTCAACCCATCCCGTGCCGGCGCATCGGTTGCCTCAAGACGGGCATAACCAGCGCGAGAGCCGAGCTGCTCCTGAACGCGCTTGACGGTTGGGGTGAACATCAGCTGTCCGAAGCGATACGTCATAGCAGGCACTCCTTCGACTGGGCGGCGCCACGCGTGAACTCCGCGCACATTCGGAATCTGTCTGGAGCAGGGCGGTGGCGTTGTCGCGGCAAGCTCCCCGAAAGCCCAGCAAAACCCTGCTCAACTAACCTGACAGCTCTGTTCCTTCGGAAGGAACCGGATTCGGTGCTGTCAGACCTACGCTACCTAGTCTCTGCGAATGGCCGTGGTTATTGGCCTCGGGGAGACCCCAATGACGCGAATTTCGTACAAGCGGCACCGCTTTCCGCCAACCGTGATTCAGCATGCGGTCTGGCTGTACTTCCGCTTCACTCTCAGTCTGCGTGACGTTGAGGAGATGCTTGCGCATCGCGGCGTCGACGTGAGTTATGAGACGATCCGCGCCTGGACGGTGAAATTCGGTCCAAGGATCGCCGCCAATCTGCGTCGTAGCAAACGTCCGCCATCACCGCGCTGGCATCTCGATGAGATGGTATCGAACATCGCCGGCGAACGCGTGTGGATGTGGCGCGCTGTCGATGATGAAGGCGAGGTCATGGACATGATCGTGCAGAGACGGCGCGATGCTGGAGCAGCGCTTCGATTCATGCGGCGGTTATTGAAGAACCAGCATGTCGAGCCGGAGGTCATCGTCACTGATGGCCTACGATCTTACGGAGCGGCGTTGCAGCGCCTCGATCTCGGCCATCTGCATCGACCAGGACGACTGCGCGACAACAACCGCGCTGAGAACTCGCATCTCAGCATCCGAAGGCGCGAAAGGAAAATGCAGGGCTTCAAGAGCCGAGCATCAGCGCAGCGATTCCTTGAGACGCACGCCGCGGTCTACAACACGTTCAACATTCAGCGGCACCTGCTGAGCCGAGGCGCGATGCGTGTCCTGCGCGCACGCTCAGAATCTGTCTGGAGTAGGGCGGTGGCGTGAGAGCATCGGTGTGTCGAAAGCCCCGCAAACGCGCACGCAGTTAAGTTGACAGTTCTCTGAAACGCGCTGGGGAAGTTCATTTCGTGACCGCGGCGCGCGAGGGCGAGCGCCGGCTGGATAGCCTGCTGCAGGAACACCTGCGGGTTCATGGATGCATCGCGGCGCGGTTGACGCTTGATCGCAACTCCGACCGACCTGCTGGTGAAGTCATCCTCCAGCACGCCGATATGCTTTGCGCGGATCTTATTGTCGTCGGCCTCTATGGCCATTCGCGCACGCAGGAGGCCGTGCTGGGAGGGGTCAGCAAGCACCTCCTGCACAACAGCTCGATACCCCTTCTGGTTTCCCATTGAGAAAGAGAACCGCCCATGACGCCTGAAACAGTCTGGATTGTCGTCGCCGACGGCGCTCTGGCCCGCTTCTTTGTCAGGACGCGCTCGGAGCTGCCGCTGGAAGAGCTCGAGGCTCTCCGAATTACTGCGGAAGAAGCGCGACGCCTGCATAAGCACCCCACAGCTGTGCATGACGGCGCCAATCACCGCCATCACGGTCGCCGCGAGGCTCATGATGGTCACGACAACGAAGAACGCCGGTTCCTTGCCCACATCGCAGGCCGCATCGATCTCCTGGCGCAGGAAAGCTCAACCGTCCGCTTCGCGATCTGCGCGCCGCCGCGCGCACTTGGCGTTCTGCGCGATCATCTCTCGGCCGCCACGCGCAAGCGCGTTGGCGTCGAAATCGCCAAGGATATCGTGCGCGACCAGCTGCGCGACATCGACACGCGGCTGCGCGATCACCACGTCTGACCGCCTGAAGCGGCTGGCCAACGGCATGCAATCCCACGCGCGCTGGGCTGAGCAGTGATCCTTGAGTCAATGACGGCTCCTTGGCTCGCGACAGGCGCGGGCAGAACGCCCGCAGCTAACGAACGGCGAAGAGGCTGGTGTCGGGGGGAGGCAGCACGCGGAACTTGTCGTGGCAGGTCTGGCATGTGTCGGCGAGGAGGTTTGCCATGCGGACGAATTCTGCGCGATTGCGCTGATGGACGGCCATTGCGACCAGGACGCTGGCATTCTGCAGATCGCTCACCATGCCTCTCCAGGCTGGGTTTGAATGCCGGCGCTTGTCCTCGGCGCCGCTTCCCTCCATCGACAGCAGCGTCGACGTCGCGATGAGGTTGACTGCCGCCATGCCAGCGGCGCTCCAGTCGTCATCGTCCATCGGGCGATCGGTGGTGGACAGCTTGAAGATGCCATAAGCCGACCAGTCGATCACTCCGAGCATCAGGCCGCGATAGGGCGTCAGCAGGGGGAGGGGACCATCGGTGATGGCTTCGACAGCGGTGAGTTGACCCGCCTGCGTCGGGGTCTGCGCCCGTGGGCTGCGATCACACCCGGCTGCCAGAAGAAGCGCGCCAAGACTGGCGACCACTCCCACGTATCCTGTCCCTGGACGTTTCATGCGACGAGCTTGCGCCATGCGGCGGAGTGGCGGCTGATCTGAGTCAAACGTCAGCCTTGATCTGGGTCACGGTGGTCTTGTCCGCCCGAGCCAATATCCGCCAAACACTGGAGGCGGACATGAAGCTCAGGGACATACTGGCGATCGTGGCATCGGGTAGTCCGCAGGACAGCGTCGTGGCGTTGTCCCAGCAGCTCTGCACGCAAAACCGTGGACGCATCTCGGGCCTTGCGGTTTCCTCCATGCCGGTGCTGGTCATGACGGAAGGATGGGTTGCAAGCCCCGTCTGGGAGGACGTCCGGAAACATGCGCGGACAAGTCTCGAGACGGTGCGGGAGCAACTGCAACGCCGCCTCGAGGCGGAGCAAACGCCTGGCGTTGTGGCAGGCGAGTTGCTGGAGGATGGACAGGCGCCATCGACGATAGCAGCCCGAGCGCGCCATCACGATGTTTCAGTCGTTGGGTGTCCCCGGACAGATACGGAACAGAGCATCCTTGAAGCCGCCCTGTTCGGGTCGGGCCGGCCCGTCCTCCTGGCGCCGCAGGCCTGGGTCCCTCGGCCAATCGGCGAAAGGGTTGTGGTCGCCTGGAAGCCGACGCGCCAGGCAGCCCGCGCGCTATCCGATGCTGAAGACCTGCTGTTGCAAGCCTGCCGTACGATTGTTCTCACGGTCGACATGGATCACACCGAAGATGAATGCCGCAGGTCCGGCGGCGAGATTGCAGCACATCTGGAACGGCGGGGCGTGAAGGCCGAAGCATGCGCCATCGCTCCGATCGGGAGGACAGAGGCGCGGGCAGTGCTGGATCATGCGGCGGCGATCGACGCCGACCTGATTGTGATGGGAGGGTTTGGCCGATCTCGCATGAGTGAGTTCATCTTCGGCGGCATGACCCGTGAAATGGTGCGTACCGCAACGATCCCTGTTCTGATGTCTCACTAGCTTCCAGCCAGGCATAACCCCCGAGTTGTCCAGTGGACGCGTGTGTTCCGACTGATCGAGGCCGCGCAACAGCCCCGACGCGTTGACGCCTCAACGCAGCAGAGCCAGCACGCCTTGCGCAACAACCGCTTCATTCTGCGAGCCGCGTGTCCGAGCGGGAGAGCTTTGCGTTTGTCGTTTCGACGCCACTTATTCCCATTGGCGGAGCGCCAGCGAATATCGCGTTGAAGGTTTGACATCCATCAAGAGCCCTCGGGGACATCAGGGCAGGATGCTCTCCATGCAATGGAGCGAAACATGACCCGCAATGTGACCGACCGCATGACGAACGACCTGGCGGAGGGCTATGATGACGTCGTACGCGGCATTGGCCGTATGACGAAGCACCTAGGCGCCGACGCCGGCGAAGGTGTCTCTCGTTCGGCCGCGGCCTTTGTCCACGCGGCATCGGATCTCTCCGAAAAGATCAAGAAGCAATCCGTGGCCATCGCCAGGAAGGCTGGCGAGGAGGTGAAGGAACACCCCGTTGCGACCGCAGCTCTCGCAGCCGCCGCCGTCGGATTACTTGGCTATGCAGTCACACACACGCGCCGGACGCCCAGGAAACCCAAGGTCGCGAAGTAATCGAGGCGACGACTGGTTCATCATCGAAAGGGAAAGCGGCAGATGCGCGACATCATGCTTCACGTCGACACCTACGCGGAGCCCACGCCGCCTCACGCGATTCGTCAGGCCGTGGCGTTTGCAGGGGCGCTGGAGGCGGAACTCACGGGGTTCGCAACCCATATCGACATCAACGTTCCTGACAACTGGATCGCCGAGCGCTTGCTGCACGTCAACGCCATGGCGAGCGCGGAGGAATCCAAAAGTCTGGCAGCTGCAAGGCAGTCGCTGGAGCACCTCGACACATCCGCGCGCGCTGCCGGCGTCAAGGCGCACAGCCTCGTCGCGCGGGCCAGCCTGCACGGGATCGGTCCGTGTGTAGCAAGGCATGCCCGTACGAGAGATCTCTGCCTGGTTTCAGTTGGGGATCGCATGGACAGTCAACGCGCCGTGGCAGAGGATGTCATCTTCGGCTCGGGACGTCCTGTTCTCGTATTTCATCCCGATCGTGCCCCGCTCCCGGCCACGCTTGCGCGGGTGGCTGTAACCTGGGATGGCAGCAGAAGTGCTGCGCGGGCCGCCGCCGACGCGATGCCAGTGCTGAAACGCGCCAGCGATGTGCGGGTTGTGACTGTTGTCGGAGAAAAGCCCTCCGCGACAGCAGGGGTGGCGGACGACTTCATTCGCCATCTTCTGGCCCACAGGGTGAGCGCGCATGTCGACGAGGTCGATGGCCGTCACCGGAGCATTGGCGCCTCGCTCGATGCATACATCAGCCAGGCAAAACCCCATCTCGTAGTGATGGGCGCGTATGGCAGCTCGCGGCTGAAGGAGTTTGTGCTCGGTGGTGCGACAGAGCACGTCCTGAACAAGGTACTAACCCCCACCCTGTTTTCGCACTGACAGTGCAGGCGGAGCAAGCTGCGATGTCTGACAAGCTCAATGGCGCGGCGCGCCATCATGTAGACGTCTCGCTGGAGCGGCTGGCGGAGATTGTTCTGCTGGCGCGCCAGCGCGATTCAGACACGCGATCCATGGCCGATGGAGATGGCGCGGAGAGCAAGTCGGTAGAAATGGCGCCCAGGCGCCGCGACGAGAAGGTGATGCATGAGCTCCGCGAGGCGATAAGCGCCCTGCCCAGGGACGAGCAGGTTGTTCTCATCGCCCTGGCCTGGATCGGGCGCGGCGATTTCGGCTCGCACGAATTCGACGAGGCGCTGACCCGGGCGTTCGACAGGCGCGACGGGCTTCCCGCGGATTATCTGCTCAGCCTGCCGATGCTCGGCGACGTCCTCGAACTGGGCGTCAAATCCTGCGGTGCTGAACTGGATGGATACTCTGCGTCGAACTCCGCAAGGCCAAACGGCGCGCTTCAATAGCGTGCGATATCCTGCCCCCGGCGGTTCGCAGACACACTTCGTCACATTCGGGCAAACCCCTGCAAGATTCCCGAGTCACGCATAGGTCATCGACAACCTCATGCGGAGTCCATGACATGTGCATCACCGGCGGGGCGTTCATAGATTTCGAACATTCAGCCGCCGGCTGGGCCGCATCGGACGCTGGAGCCGTCCGGCAAGTGCCAGCGCACCAGCACCTGTTCTTCGAAGGTGACGAGAGGGGCAATCTCTACGTCGTGGAGAGCGGATGGGCCAAACTGTACCGTACGCTCGTTGATGGGCAGCGACAGGTTGTGGGTTTCTGCGGCGCGGGATCGATCCTGGGCATCGAGGGATCGGGTGACTACGCGAAC
>JAUYSA010000144.1 GCA_030696545.1 Hyphomonadaceae bacterium | reverse complement strand
GTCCGCCGCATCCGTTCTGGCCAATTGGCCGGCCCCGTTTGCGAGAGGGCGGGGTATAAGACCCAGTCCTCTTTCCCGTCAACACCAATCTCTGATCTTTTTTCAGCGACCTGTAGGAGGCCAAAAAAGCCCAGAAAAACTGACGACAGCGGCTTATCCGGGCCCATTGTGGGGGCCCGCATTAGACCAACTGTGGTCGACGGGAGGGTGGGATATACCCCCCGACTCTCAGGTGCGCAAGCGGTTTTTGGTTGAGATTTTGGAAATTACGGGTTTTCCACAGGACTCCCTCGCCCATCAGCAGAACACGCTGAAAACAACGCTTTTGCAGGGCTTTTGACGCCGGGCGCGCGAGTTTTAGGCGCGAACAAGCGCCTTACGAGCGGGTTTTCGGCCTGCCTCTAGGGCTGAATAAAGGATCGCACGGCCTCAACCTCGGCATGTGCCTCTGCGATCCGCCACTTCACCAGGTCCCCGATTGAGACCACGCCCATCAGCCGGCCGCCCTCCACCACAGGCAGATGGCGGATCCTGCGATCGGTCATCCGGTCCATCGCGGTTTCAAGGGTTTCATGCCCGCGGGCCGTGACGATATTCCGCGTCATCACCTCCCCTACTGTGCATTTCAGGGCCGCCGCGCCGATTCTCGCGATATTCCGGACGATATCCCGCTCTGAAATCACCCCGATAACGCCGCCAGACTCGCTCAGAATCACCATGGCGCCCACTTTTCGCGAATCCAGCAGGTCAGCGGCCTCCTTCAGCGTGGCCGACTCGGCGATCGAAAAGACCTGACCGCCCTTTTCCTTCAGAATTTGCTCAAGGATCATCCCGGCCTCCTGTTCCCAGCTCTACAGCCTATCACAGGGTGCGGCAGCCTGCCGCAGGTTTCAACCCGGTAGTGGTTACTGGCGGAAGATTTGCTGCGACTGCGGTGGGCCGGCGGGGTTAGTCGCGGTCAAGCGCGTAGAATGCAGCGTCTTCGTCGGGCTCACCGCTCAGTTCGGCCGCCAGAAGCTGCGCCGCCATAGCGCTGAAGGTGATGCCGTTGCCGCCATATCCGTAGGCCACCAGGCAGTTAGCCCTGCCCGGCACACGGCCAATCATGGGCAACGAATCTTCCGTTTCGCCGAACACGCCTGACCAGATGAATTCGGGCTCAACAGAGCCAAGCCCGGGGCATCGTTTCCCTGCTTTCGCCAGCAGCGTCGCGACCTTCTGCGGGGTCAGCTCATCGCGCCTGGCGGGATCAGAAAAATCCTCGTCCTCGCCGCCGATTATCACCCGGCCATCGGCCGTCGTGCGAAGATAGAGGTACGGATCGGAAGCTTCCCAAACAAGCGCGCCGTCTGGCCATGGCTCGCACGCGGCGGCGATCATTGGCGGCGTCGCGATCGCCCAACTCGTGCAAAGTGTGTGGCGCGCCGCCGGCACGAAGTCCGGCATCTCGTATCCGCTTGCCAGAACAAGTGTCTGTACACGGACGACATTGCCATCACGTGTTTGAACAGTGACGCCTTTGGCCGTGTGCTCGTAAACCGCTGCGACAGTAGGCGAAATCACGCGTGCGCCCCGCGCGACGGCAATGGCGATCAGACTGCGCGCCAGCTTCACCGGGTCAACTTCGGCCGATCCAGGATAAAGCAATCCCGCAGATCCAATCAGGCCACGCGCAGCGAGTTCGCCCTCATCGAAATAGAGTCCTTCGAACCCTAAGTGCTGTCGGATGCGATGCTCCTCGCGAAGGTCCGCCGCGTCGAGCTTGTCTCCGGCGAGATAAAGCGATGGCCTCGGAAGGAAGTCGGCCGCGATCCCAGAGCTTTCAACCAGGGCGCCAATGCCAGCCACCTGGCGCCTGCAGCGGCGTGCGATCCGGGCAGCTGCATCCAGCCCCATACGGCTTTCCAGTTCGAGAAGGCTGGAGTCCAGTTCCCACAGCAACATTGCCGTCGAAGCGGCTGTAGATCCGGTCGCCGGGGCATGACGATCCAGGACGACAACCCGCCTGCCCTCGCGCGTGAACTTCTCCGCCAGGAACGCGCCGGTTATCCCCGCCCCGACGATCGCGATATCGGCTTCGTAAACGCCAACAGCCGGCCGCTCAGGCGCATCGCGCAGGCGCGCGTCGTTTGCCTGCCAGACGCTAAGTCCGCTGCGCAGGCGGGTCGCTCCGTCATCAAGTCTCGTCATCAACCGGCATCCTGGAACCCGGCCATTAACGCCGAACCCTCTCACCCGTTGCCGAAACTCGTCGGGCGCCTGTGCCAAACCGAAACAATATTCACTAGTAGCACATTTTTGTCGCGTATCATCATCATCATGCTGGTAGTTTCCCTCCCAACGCGAACACTCGCGCCGCGCACTCGCCGCCTGCACGCATTTGGCATGTCGGTTGCAAACCCTGGGTCCAACTCAACCCACGGGATACGTCAGACGATGTCTTTCCAGCGAAAAGGCCCCGGCGTTATAGCTTCAGGCGTGATCGGCATGGCTGTCGGCTTTGCGATCGTCACCAGCGTCATCGCCCTCCTGGCCCTCCCTGCCTCAGCGCAAACCGGCAACACCGCCGCCCAGGTCTCAGGCGAGTTCGAACGCCCCTTCGGCTTCTCCTACGGCCAGGAACAATCGCCCTACGACGCCAACACGCGCGACGCGAACGGCAACCGCATCATCCTGGACGGCCGCATCATGACCGGCATGGACCAGTCCACCCTGTCGACTGCCACCGCATCAGCCGGCGCATGGGCGCAAGCCTCCGCAGGAGCCGGCTACGGCGCAGGCCTCGCGCAGGGCACAGCAGTGGGCAACCAGCTCAACGTCATCACCCAGGGCAACTGGAACACCGTCATCGTCAACTCGACGCAGATCAATAACGGCAACCAGACCAGCGTACTGAACGGAAAGATCGACCTCCAATGAGCTCGCGCCTGAAACTTCTAGCAGCAGCCGCTGGCGCTTTCGCCGTCACGGGTTGCGTGACCCCCTACGCTGGCGCGAATGGCCTTTACGCCAGCCCGATCGGCAATGCCCCGGTCACGGCCAACCCCACTCCCTATTCCACTGCTCTCGTGTGCATGGCCAACTACGCCCGCGCCACTGGCAAGCCGACACCGCGCATCGCGGTCGGCCGCGTGCTCGACTACACCGGCAAGGAAGACCTCGAAGGCGGCCGCAAGGTCACGCAAGGCGCGTCGCTGATGGCGATGTCAGCTTTCGCAAAGGCCGGAGCCAAGCTGGTCGAGCGGTTCGACACGTCGGTGTCGGAACTTGAACTCAAATATTCGAACAACAAGCTGATCGGCGCTGACAACTCATCGGCCCAGGACGGCGCAGAATTCCGCCAGATTCTCGCCGGGGAAATTCCCGGCTCCGATTACTACTTCGTCGGTGGGATCACTGAACTGAACTCCAACATCCGTTCGATCGGGGCAGACGCCTTCGTGGGCGACCTCGATGCGGCTGACGCAAAAGGCCATGCCGGCTTCAAGCTCTTCGTAATCAACGTTGGCGTCGATCTCCGTCTCGTCAACACCAAGACGCTCGTGGTCGAGGACGTGATTTCGTACCAGAAGCAGATCGTCGGCCGCGAAGTTTCCGCAGGCATTTTCGACTTTGCCAACGGCAATATCTTCGATGTCGGTATCGGCGAACGAGCGATGGAGCCAATCCAGCTCGCGGTTCGCTCGACCATCGAACGCGCCGTGCTGGAAATGACGGCCAATCTCTACGGCGTCCCCAACTCCGATCCCTGCGGCGCTCTCGCCGAGGAAGCATCCACCATGACGACGCCGACCTCGGTTACAGGCTCGGCCTTCGTGCTGCCGAATGGGGCCCTCGCTTCAGACGGCGACGTTCGTGCAGATCCCAATCGCTGGAACATTGATCGCGACCAGGGCGCAAAGGCCGGTCTGCGTGGACGCAAGTCGTAATCAGCAAGATTGAGGGGACACATAATGGCCGCCCTGCTCCAACGCCTTGCCACAGCTGCAGGCCTCGCCACCCTGTTCGTATCGCCCGCGCTCGCGCAGAACACCTCGACTGTCCTGAACGGCCAGCTTCAGTGGGGCGATGTCGTCTCCACCATGAACGTCGTCAGCGGCAATGGCGCGCAGTCGGTTTCCGCGGCCGCCACGTCAGCGGGCAATAGCGTGTCCGGCGCAAACCTTTCCGGCGATCTCGATGCGGAATCAGAACAGACCATGTCGGGCGCTACTTTCGCGACTGCCGCAGTCGATGCCGGCAACACCGGATCGACCGCAGTTGTCGCAACGGCCCAAGGCAACTCGGCGCAAGCGCAAACGGAACGAGGCGATCTCGACCTGATTGCCGCGCAGACATCCGATGGGGGCGATGTGTTTGCCCGCGCCAGC
>JAUYSA010000134.1 GCA_030696545.1 Hyphomonadaceae bacterium | reverse complement strand
CGCACGACATGAGCTCGGCATTCTTCCAACTTGCCTGATCGTCAACTTTGATCAGCTTGCCTGAGATCCGTCCGGTGAGCGTGAACATGCATGGCTCCTTCGTTCGGAAATCAACGCGCTTCCTTGCGTGCGGGTCCATGTCGGCGAACGGTAAGATGGCAGTTCGCATGGGAACCAGATGCGATTGGGTAAGCCGCGAGTGGGAGGCGCGCGGCGAAGCCAAGTAGGCAGCGAGCACTTTTGCTGCGGCGCGTCATGCCTTTGGTCTAGTCAGCCGTCATATATCTGTCATGTTAATGTCATGAAACCGATACACATCGTACTTGCTGCCTTGGTGGTGAGCGTTATGCCGTCAGCCTTGGCAGATGAGCGGGCGCAGCCCAAACCCTTCACAATCGCCTTCAGTTCGGAGGTGACTCCGGTCTCGCACGAAGAGCTTCGCTATCCGGCCTATGCCGGCGTGCGGAGTTTGAGCGGGAGTTGCGACGTCAGCTTCGCCATTAGCAAGGCAGGCGAGCCCGACGCGATTCGCATTGGCTCGTGTTCGTCGGATGCTTTCCGTACGGCTGCCAAGGCAACGGTGGAAGCGATGCTGTTTGCGCCACGCACGGAAGGGATCGACAACGTCCGGATGGAGATCCGCTGGAACGTAGGCGAACCAGTCGCGCTGCGAACGGCTAGCATCCGCTAACATCCAACGCCTGCCTCTCTTGTGACGATGTAGCCGCTAGGCCTTGAGGCGCTGGATAAGCTCGTTGTATGCGCCGAACCACATGCGTTTGACGTCGTCTGACCAGGCAGCGTCGTAGGACGGCAGCTTCATCAGCAGCGCGTTGATAGAATCCTGCGCTTCGGTGGCTGTACGCCGTTCGTCATCAGCGGTGTGTGGTTCGGAGCCGTTGCGCTTTGCCCGGCGATCCTCAACCCACCTTGATCGGGAATTCGTCAGCAGGAACGGCCCAGTGTCCAGCGCTGCCTCGCGCGCGGCGTGGATGAAGAAGTTGCAGCTTTTGCGCGTGTTCTCATGTTGAGTCCGGTAGATCGTACGAATGGCGCGGAGCAGGCCGCCTGCGGTCAGTGCGGAGACACTGCAAGCCAGCAACGGCGCGTAGGCGCGTTCGAGCGTGCGCCGCAGCGCTAGCGGCCATGACGGCGTATCGTAGGCGGCGATCAGGCGCTCGAACTCGCCTGTCGGCGTGGAGGATTCGTCAATGAGGCCGAGGAATCGGTAGGCCTCGAGCACCTCGCGCAGGTTCGTGCTGTAAAGCTTGTTGCTCCAGATGCTGCGGTCGAGTTTGGCCGGGATAGCACCTTGGTCCTTGAATACCGACAGCGCGATCTTGAACGATCTGAACGGAATGGCCGGAGGCGCCAGGGAGGCTGCGGCCTCCGCCAGGGCTGATGTCTTCGATGTTTCGCTGACTTGTGCAGCAGGTTGAGTCTTGAAGGGACGGCCCGGCTTTCGGCGAACCGCTGGCGTGTCCGTGGCCTGTTCCTGTTTTGGCGTTGGCATCACAGGCCCCCGCCAAGCCGGACCAGCCACAGAATCCAGATCGCGGCAGCGAGATACGGACCGAATGGAATTGGGGCCGCCGTTACACGCTGTCCACGCAACGCAGCGTGGCCGACGACAAAGACGAGACAGGCCAGCGACGCGAGCAGCACAACAACGGGAAGCGCCATCCAGCCAAGCCACGCGCCGCCTGCGGCCAGCAGCTTGGCGTCGCCCATTCCGAGGCCGCTTCGTCCACGAAGGCGTTGATAGCTTGCGGCCAGCAGCGCGAGCGCGCCGTATCCGGCAGCGGCCCCAATCGCGTAAGGCAATGCATCTGCAGCGCCACCAGCAAGCGCCCAGCCAAGGCCGGCAAATGTTAGGCCGAGAGTCAGAACATCGGGTAGTATAAAGCGGTCGATGTCGACCATCGACGCCCACGCGAGTCCGAAGGCCAGCACAGTGCCGGCAAGCGCGGCCTCAAGTGGGCCGATAACCGCGCCTGCCAGCGCCGCGACGAAACCCAAGTACAGCGCAGCTGCCGCTTTGTCAGGCGTGAGGGTCAATGAGGATAGCCGCAAGCGTGCGGCGGACGTTGGGTGAGCGCTATAGGTCATGGAGCGACCTCCGGCGCCGCGACGGGAACGCCCATCGCTGCGAGCCAGAGAGAAGCCGCAGGGTTTGCGCTTATCACCTTGATCGAGGATGTCTTCGCAGCCAGGTCGATGGCGAGGGAAAAGCTGTAGGCGTCACCCGCCGAGGCGAAGATGGCATGCAATTGCCCGTTCCGGCACTCAAGCCGCCCGTCAAAGGCGGGCAGTTTCTGGTCATCCATCGGACTGGTGGCGATCTGCCCGCCTGCACTGAGGCAGGCGCCGCCATCCAGTTCCAGGCGTCCGCCAGTTAGCGTCAGTGCAGCGGCCGGAAGGCTGGGCAGAAATCGCGAAACGGTGGTCGTTATCGCGATATCCTCAGCGATCATCTTGCCGGATGAGGTTGTGATCGAGGCAGCTCGAAGCGGTCCATCCTCTGAATTCAGATGCACGACTAAGCTGCCCATCCGATCGATCAGGCTGGCCGCAGCATTGAAGTCTCCGAGTTCGGCGCCGCGCCATGAGACATCTGACAGGCGCGCTGACCATACCGATCCGGTGATCGCGCTGGCGGTAAAGTCCGAAGGGACACCCGCTGCCGCCCATGCCGCGCGCATCGGCAGCAGGGCGATCGCTATCGCCGCAAAGGCAGCTGTGAAAGCGGCGATCCTTATCACGATCACGGCGTCACCCCCGTATATTGGATGCTGCCAACTACGCCGCCTGAAGGATCGGGCTCGATTGCGATGGTGCGCATCACGGCCGTGCCTCTGGAGTTAGCGAGCCATGCCAGAATACTGGCCGGCCCCTGGCTTCGAACGCGCATCATCACGCCATCCGCGTTGGCGCTGGCTTCGACAATCGCGAGGCCGTTCGCCTCGGCTGATTGCCGGAGAGTGTCGAGCGTCGTGGCAGCTTTCGCTTGAGACAAGGAAGCGGAAAGGGATCGTGCAGCGCCCAGATTTTCCGTAGCGTCCGCGTTTCTGTTGGCTGCGCTGCGAGCGGCGGCCATGCCCGGCATCATGACGCCATAGATCAGGCCGGTAATTAGAACGAGCGCAAGCGCCGCGCTGACCAGCGTGCGTTCTCGCGGCGAGAGCCGATGCAACATTGCGATGAGTGATGATGGTCCGTTCATGGTGCATTGCTCACGGAAAGATCGATAGTGAGATGGTTCGGGCGACTGGCGCCCGGTGTTTCGGTGCTGCGCAGGCCCAGCGACGCGAGATGATCGCGGAGTGGCTGAAGCTGCGAGGCGTCAGCGACCGAAACACTGGCTCGCGCCCCGCCATCGCCGGAAAGCTCCAGCCGCGAGAGCTGCACATTCGGAGATTTGGCCAGCCCTTCGAGTATGCCGGTTGCGTTGCCGAGACCGTTGGTGGCCTGCAGTTGTGGGAGCATGGCCTCGCGAAGTTGGGCAAGCGGATCTACAATCTGCTTCGCGTTGGGCAGCGCTTCACGGGCGACCGCCGAGCTTTGTGCGCGCAATTCACTTGTTGCTGCTCCAAGCCGGATGGTGGTGAGCCATGGAGTTGCCGAGGCAACCACCAGCGCCGCTGCAGCTGCGGATGCAGCGATAGCCAGCCCGCGCGAAGCAGGTGCTGCGCCGCCTCTGCGCGTGGCGATCTTCAGGTTTGGCAAGTCGTCAATGGCTCCCGACCTGACGGCGTCGATGGCAGACAACTCGAAATCGACCTGCACGGGATGAAGTGAGCCTATCAGACTCGAGAACAGGTCAGGCTGACAGGCAAAGCCGCCAGACGGCGTGCGCACAATCACGTCGTCACGCTGTGCAATGCGCGCCTCGCCTGCGGCCGGTGCTGGGAGAAGGGCAAAGTCCGGCAGGATGAAATCGGGCTCAAGGCCGGCCTTGCGCGCGGCTTCCAGCCACGCGTCGATGCTGCTTCGCGATGCGACGAGCGCAAGGTGCCGGCCTACTCTTGCTGTCCCCAGGCTGCAGATATGTTGCTCAGCCGGCCCGGCAAGTTCCGGCGCCAAGCTGGCGAGGGCAGCGGCGCGGCTTTGCGCGGGGGTCGCGCCCATTGCTGCGATCTCGCGAGCCAGAACGTGATGACCTGGAACGACGAGTATGCAGCGCGCCGAGCGCACAGATGCGCGGGCGCAACTGACGACGCGCCAGTCTTCGCCGTCGCGCGGCATGAAAGCCAGTTGGACCGTCTTCATGTGTCCTCCGTCCATCTGCGGGCGGCTGTGACGAAACCTGATCCGCTGCGCACCAGAAGGCCGGACATGGCAACTTCAGCGTCGCCATGTGTGACCAGCACATCGATCGCCAGGAAGCGGGTATCCAGCGTGAAAGAAGAAATGACTTCCTCGGGCAGTTGCAGCGTCGTCATGGCTGGATCGGCAAAGGCCTCGCCGATGCTTTGCCAGCCTGCGGCCGGTCTACGACGGATCATTTCCTGCGCCTGGCGCAGATCGATCCTGCCTTCGCTGGCCGCAACCAGCACCGGCGCTTGTTGGGCTGTGAGGGCATTGAGATTGATGCGGGACTTCCCGACCTGCGGAAGCGCACAGGCCCAAGGGCGAAGCCGGTCCATGATTTCAGGCGTAAAGCCCCGTATCGCCCGAGCCTCGCTCAATTCCGCCAGCGGTTCGCGGCCTGTAAGATAGGGCGGGTTGGCTTGCGCGTAGGGAGCGTCGTCCGAACCGATCGAGCCTCCGTCGGTGTCAATCCACGCGACAAGAGCATCGATCAGTTCGGCGGCCCGTCCTCCCGGTATTCCCTGGCTTTCCATAAGCGCTGCGAGTTGGGCTGCGCCGGTCTCTTCACGCTCGAAGATGTCGCCCGCTCCAGCAACCACACCATTGAGATTGATGCAGGTCGAACCGTCCCTGACGGCGACGCGCATGATTCCGTTGTCGAGTGGGAAGGTCGCTGTGCGTGGCGGCCCGGCGAGAGCGGTTCGTGGCAGGACGCCAGACACAAGGTCTTCAGCAGTAATGAGGGCAAAGGCTTCTGCGCCGATGGCGTACCATTGCCCCTGCGAGACGCTGGATGCGTTGGCGGAAACGCGAGAGCTGCGCTGCATGTCCGCGATCGCGGCGACGGAAATCGCCGAAAGCGCTGCTACGATTATCAGCGTTGTGAGGAGGGCCGCTCCGGCATCATCGCGCCATTTCATCGGGACGCCTCCGGCAGGAGGAAGACCTGCGAAAGGTCGCCGCCTTTGGACAGCGAGAGCGTGAGGCGCACTGCGCGGGGCAGGGGGCGGTTCGGCGCGCCTGCCCAGCCTTCTGTCCACTGATCGAAATCATAGAATTCCAGCTGGGCGTCATTCACCCCGGACAGCAGGATCTGCGGCGCCTGAATCGGTGAGCCATCAACATGCCTGCGCCAGAGCCGCTCGATCTGGCCGTCGTGCAGCCGGTATTCAACGTATTGCAACGAGGCGCGGCTTTGTTCGAGCGGATTGTCCCAACCTCGCCGGACGAGCGACAGGAATACACCATCGCCGCGATTGGCGGCCGAAAGCGCCGCCTGATCCTTCTGCCCATTCAGGTCGCGCGGGCGTCGCGCCGCAGCCTGAGTGAGATCGCCCCGCAGCGCCGCGCGCATACGTAGCAGGCTTTGCGTGGAAGCCTGCTGGTCCCGCACCGCCTCGCGGAAGTTCGTCGACACGCCGGCGATCGCGAAGCCGCCCGCAGCCAGCACGGCAAGCGCCGCCATCGCGACAAGCATCTCGACGAGCGTGAACCCTTTCATGACGCTGCCCGGAAGCTCGAGAACTCGGCCAGCACCTGAGAGTTTCCGGCCTCGCGCACGATGGCGTCGATGCGAAGAATGCGTGGCTCGGGCGAGACGGAGACGCGCACCTCCCATTCCCATGAGCGCGACAGCGCTCGCTCGTTGCCCCGTTCAACGCCGGTCATCGGTGGCCGTGTCGTGACCATTGCTTCCGCAAGCCGGTTTTCTGCGACAATAGCTGCGATAGCGCGCCGTTCATCGGCCACAGCCGCGCGCGTGCTTTCGCCCAGCACATTCATCACGGCCAGGGCGCCAAGGCTGAACACGGCGATCGCGACGACGACTTCCAGCAGGGAGAAGCCATCTTCTTTCGCGCGGGCGGGAGTCGCGTCACTCGCCATCCGCAATCCTCCTGATTTCGCCGGAGGCCTCGATGGCTATGCTTTCCGCTGCGCCATCGCGATAGAGGGTGAAGCGCGCTGGCTCGGTCAGGC
>JAUYSA010000123.1 GCA_030696545.1 Hyphomonadaceae bacterium | reverse complement strand
CAGCATGTGAACGGCGGATTCCAGTGCATCGGCCACCCGTTCGCCCGCCTGCATGGTGGCGCGGCTGAGTGCGAGCGTTTGTGTTTCGCCTTCGTGCGGATCGAGCGCGTCGAGTTCGTCCAGCGCATGGGACAGCCAGGTGCGCTCGGACGCGGCGCGGGCGATGCGCGCCTCCAGTGCGGCGCGCGCTTCCTCGGCGCAGCGCAGCGCTGTCCATGCGCGGGAGGTTTCAGCCAGAAGCGGTTCTGATTTTGCCCAGGCATCCAGCAGCACGCGGTGGCGCGACGGATTGAGCAGGCCAAGCCCTTCATGCTGGCCGTGAATATCAGCCAGCAAGGCCCCCGCCTCTTCAAGCAGGCTGGCGCTGACGGGGCGGTCATTCAGGAAAGCCCGCGCCTGCCCACCTCTTCTCACGACGCGCCGGAAAACCAGCGGCTCGTCCTGCAGATCATCAAAGCCGCGCGCTGCCAGAAGCCTGCGGACGGGATGATCCGCCCCGGCATCAAAAGCGGCGGTCACGCTGGCGGCATCGGCGCCCGGACGGATGAGGCCCTGACCTGCCCTTGCGCCAAGCGCAAAGCCGAACGCAGACATCAGGATGGATTTCCCCGCGCCGGTTTCGCCCGTGAGCGCGCTGAAGCCATCGCCCGGATCGAGATCGAGGGCGCGGACCAAGACAAAGTCCCGAATGGAAAGACGGGTCAGCATGACCACGGCCTCTAGCATGAAAAGAACGAAAAGGGAACATGCAATCTGCTGATGCCGATGACCCTCATGACCGAATGGAAATCAGAGAACGCACTCGTGATGGGAAGCGAGCGTGACGCGCGCGTCGAGAGGCGCGATAAGCAGTCTAAGCCCGGTTCCTGGCCGGTGTTGGGAGATCATCATGAAGAAATTTCTTGCCGCTGCCGCCTTCGTCGCCGCTGCCGCCATTGCCGCCCCTGCTTTCGCCGCTCTCGAGAAGGGCGCGGTTGCGCCGGAATTCTCGGCCAAAGGCATGCTTGCCGGCAACGAGTTCACGTTCAAGCTCGGCGACGAGCTGAAAAAAGGTCCGGTGGTGATGTACTTCTTCCCCGCCGCCTACACGAAGGGCTGCACGATCGAGACGGCCGCGTTCGCCGACAAGGCTGAAGAGTTCAAGGCCGCCGGCGCTACGCTGATCGGCCTGACGGCTGGCGCCGCGATGGCGGACGGCAAGATGGTGAGCGCTTCAGACAACCTCGCCCGCCTCGCCGAGTTCTCGAAAGAGCATTGCCGCGACAAGTTCCCGATCGCCGCTGTGAGCTCCGACACGGTGAAAGCTTACAATGTGGTGCTCGGCGCCAAGCCTGACTGGAGCGACCGCACGTCCTACGTCATCGCACCGGACGGCAAGATCCTGCTGGCCCACACCGACATGCAGCCGATGAGCCATATCGAGAAGACGCTCGAGACGGTGAAGGCCTACAAGACCGCGCATCACTAGGCTGATCGACGCCTGAAACGATAACGGCCCCGCGAGCAATCGCGGGGCCGCTTTGTTTTCGGGCTTGTTGAGGCTGGCTAGAACAGCTTCGCAATGCGATCGATCAGGTTGAAGCCGGCTTTTGCATCCGGCGCCTTGGGAAGCTCGACGCCCTGGCCCTGCATCAGGGCGTAGCTGTCCGAGTACCAGTCCGTGCCCGGATAGTTTGTTCCGAGCACCGCAGCGACCTGTTGCGCCTGTCCCGTAAGGCCGATCGAGAGATAGGATTCGACGAGGCGGTGCAGCGCTTCTGGCACGTGTGTGGTGGTCTGGTAGTCGGTGACGACCTTCTTGAAGCGGTTGATCGCCGCGAGGTGTTCGCCGCGCTGCAGGTAATAGCGGCCGACTTCCATTTCCTTGCCGGCGAGCTGGTCGCGGACCATGTCGGTCTTCAGTTCGGCGTCCCGGGCATAGTCGCTTTCCGGGAAGCGCGCGGTGACTTCATTGAGCGCCAGCAGGGCGAGATCGGATCGGGCCTGGTCACGGCCGACATCGATGATCTGGTCGAACTCGCAGATGGCGACAAGATAATAGGCGTACGGGGCGCCATCGCCGCCCGGATGGAGGGAGATGTAATCCTGCGCGCTGGAGACGGCCTTCTCGTAGTCACGCGAACGGTAATGGGCGTAGGCCGACATCAGCATGGCGCGCTGGGCCCATGGCGAATACGGGTGCTGACGCTGGACCTCGTTGAACTGGGCGGCGGCAAGATCCCAGCTGTTCCGGTCGAGGCTGCGGAGGGCTTCGTTGTAGATGTTCTCGACCGGGCGCTCGACATAGGCGAGGTCTTCTGAGCGGCTGTTGCCTGCGCAGGCGGTGGCGGCGAGAGCGGCGCCGGCGGCAAGGGCCGTCCTGAAAGCGGTGGAACGCATGGAATTCCTCACTCCGGAAGTCGGGAACGGGCACGTTCTAGACCAAGGGCCCGGAACCGTCCAAGGCCAATAGCTGCGGCCTTATATGCCCGCTTTATCAGCCTGATTAGGGCTTTACCGTGGAAGACGGCGGGACAACCGGCTTTTTCCGGCCTTTGCCGCGCCAGCGAAGCAGGCTGACCACCCCGAAGATCGCCAGGCCGCCAATGATCAGGACCGGCAGGATTTCCGCGATGAAGCGGATGATCCCGGCGAAAGCGCCGGCGAAGCTGGCCTCGAAGCCGCCGAAGGCGTCGCCGACCGGCCGCCAGACGGATTCGGAGCCCGGGGGGAAGCTGGCGGTGTACCCCAGCGAGATGACTGACATGGCAACGCGCAGCTTCATCTGGGCGAGGATCGACTCGGATGAATCGATCTCCCCCTGCACCCGGGCGAACTCCCGCTCAATTTCGAGCAGATCGCCAAGCTTGCCGGGGCGGTCGCGCAGGAGCTGTTCGAGGCGGTCGCGCATGGTCTTGAGCGAGCGCAGGCGCGCCTCGCTATCGACGATATTGACCGTGAGGTCTTCCGCGCTGTCGCTGTTGCTATCGAGCGTGGCGTTGAAGGGCTTGAGGCCATCGACCATGCCGGTGCGGAAGGTGCGCACCCAGTCAGCCGAACCGCGAATGGTCATCTGGCCGTAGGACTGGTCTTCGCCGAGGCCGCTGATCGATGAGTTGACCACATAGCATTTGGACGGACCGGCATCCTCGCACTGCTTCTTGTGCGTATCGAGCAGGCCCTGCATCCCGTTGGCGGGAACCTTGAATCCGTAATTGTAGGTGTAGGCGATCAGCCTCTGCCCAGTGGGCTGTCCGCCGCCGGGTCCGTTGGGATCAGGCTGGATGATCTGCTGATCCATGTCGGGCGCGCCGCCGGACGCCATGTCCATGCTCTTCGCGGACTCCATCGGCGGCGGTGGAGGCGCCATGGGCATGGGCGCGTAAGCGGCCACGCTTTCTTCGCGCGTGAAGGAGTCAGCTCCATTTCCACCCTGCCCGCAGGCAGTGAGCGAAAGCGCCAGAATGGCGGCCAGTGATATGCGGAGCATGTGCTTCCCCAAGCAGGTTACACGTGTACTCTGCGCCCAGCTTCCGGGCCAAATCAAGGCGGATCATCAGCCGCGTGTATTACGTCCACGCAAAGCTTGCGGCGTCATCGAACACGGCGCGCAGCAGGCGATTGTTCAAGGCATGGCCCGGTTGTTCGCCTTCATACAGGCCCTCGATCTGGCCGCCTGCGAGGAAGAGGTCGCCGATCACGTCGAGCAGCTTGTGGCGCACGAACTCATCGCCTGACTGCAAACCGCCGGGGTTGAGGACGGCGTCACCCTCCACCACGATCGTGTTGTCCATCGAGGCGCCGAGCCCTTTGCCCATTGCGTGCAGCTGCTCGGCCTGATGCGCAAAGCCGAAGGTGCGCGCCCACGCAACATCGCGCGCGAAAGCGCCGGGCGTCATGGCGAAGCGGATTTCCTGACGACCAATGGCTTTGGTCTGGAAGTCGATGACGACTCGCATCTCAAAGCCTTCACCTGGCGAAAGGCGCGCGAACTTGTCGCCATGGCGAACCTCGACCAGCTTCAGGATTTTGAGGACGCGGCGGGGAGCGCTCTGCTCTTTGACGCCAGCCTGCGTCAGCAGCTCGACGAAGGGACGTGATGAGCCATCAAGGATCGGAAGCTCTGGCCCGTCGAGTTCGGCTATGATGTTGTCGACGCCCAGCCCAGAACAAGCGGCGAGAAAATGCTCTACGGTCGCCACCGAGACGCCCGCATCATTGCTCATATTCGTGCCGAGCTCGGTCGTCGTGACCATCGTGACCAGCGCCGGAATGACGGCGTTGCGATCCGTCACATCAGCACGCACGAAACGTACGCCGGCGCCTTCCGGCGCGGGTCGGATGGTGAGGGTCGCAGGCTTGCCGGAATGCACGCCGGCGCCGGAAAGGCTGGCTGATTGCGCGATGGTCTGCTGGCGGCTCATGAGGGAGCAGCTAGAGCCAGATCGGCCGAGGGGCAAGACAAGGGGTGTTTCCGGTTGTTGCGGCGGTCTTCTGTCTGCTAGCACCGCGTCATGGAACTTCCGCTTCGCTTGAGACAGGCCGTGGACGGCGCGCTGCAAGGCGTCGCCATTTCCGAGCTTGCCGCTGCCACAAAGGTGCTGTCCCACCGATATCGCAACGAGGTGCGCGACGGGCGCCTGCACATTGCGGACGACAAGCTGGCGCTGGCCTATATCGCCACACGCATGCCGGCGACCTACGCGGCGATCCACAAGAGCCTCGCCGCGCTGGCCGAGCGCCAGCCGGATTTCGCGCCGCGAACGGCGCTTGATGTGGGCGCTGGGCCGGGCACGGTGATGTGGGCGGCGTCTGATATCTGGCCGGACCTGCAGAGCGCCACCCTTCTCGAAGCCAGCCCTGCCATCCGCGCGGTGGGCGAGAAGCTGGCCGCAGCCAGCAACCTCGCGCATATCGACTGGCGCCACACCGACATAACGCGCGACGCGGAGCGGTTGGCGCCGAGCGATCTGGTGACGCTGGCCTATGTGCTGGACGAACTGTCGGCGGAACAACGCAACAAGCTGGTCGATCGCCTCTGGTCGCTCACCTCTGGCGCGCTGGTGATCGTCGAGCCTGGAACGACGGCGGGATGGAAGCGCATTCTGGATGCGCGCGCGCGTCTCATCGCGGCGGGCGCGAACATCCTCGCGCCCTGCACGCATGCGCTAACCTGCCCGATCGTAGAGCCCGACTGGTGCCACTTCGCCGCCCGCGTTGCGCGCTCGCGCGTGCATCGGCTGGCGAAGGAAGCCGAGGTTCCGTGGGAGGATGAGAAGTTCATCTACCTCGCCGCCTCGCGCACGGCAGCACAGCCGCTCCGCGCACGCATCCTCGCCCCGACTGAAGCCGCGACAGGACGGGTTCGGCTGAAGCTGTGCAGGCAGGATGGCGTGGCCGAAAGCCGCCTCGTGACGCGCCGCGAGGGCGACGCGTTCAAGTCAGCCCGCAGAAGCGACTGGGGTGATGCGTTCGATTTCTAGGCTTGGGGGCTGCGAGCATCGTTAATCGACGAACCAGAACTCCAAACCCAAGTTCAGCTTAGCGAGCAGCTTCACCTCGTCTGGACCGAGATTGCAGTCCCTGCTTTCGTCGGACGTAGATGGTATTTCTACGCGCACCCAAGCGTCACTCGCTTGAGCTTGCTCCAGGAATGTCGCCACGGTTCCGACGACACTGAAAGCGCTGAACAGGGTCAGGATTTTTCGCGACAAGACAGCGTCATCTTCGCCAACCAACTCAGCCGAAAGGAAGTTGTAGGGCTGAACCGTTCCTGACTTTCGTTGCGTGCCTTTGTCAAAGATATTCCACCGCAACCGTTCGGATTCGAAGACCAAATGATCCGACGAAGCTGCTTGCTTGACTAAGCACAATGACACCTTCATCGCGCGGCACTCACCGCACGGGGATCATTTCGTTCTTGTTGGCGCCGTCCCATAAGCTTGGCAACATCTAAGCCTGACCCGAGCGGCGCAAGAACGCCGGGATTTCGAGGTCGTCGTCGAAGCTCTCGTCTTCCGCGACCGGCTTGGCGACCGGAGCGGCGGGCTCGTCAGCTGGCTTTGCTTTCCAGCCGAAGAGCGAGGCAAACGAACGGTCCTTGCCGTGATCCGCCGGAGGTTGCGGCGCGGGAGCCGGAGCAGTCTCAGGCGCCTGAGCCTGCACGGGCTCGGGTTCCGGCATCGGCGCGGGGCGCGGACGGATGATCGGCGCGGGCGGGCGAAGATCGGACGGCGGCACGTTGGCCTGCGCGACAGCGATCGTCGCGGACACGTGCGAGACGGGAGCAGGCGCGGGTTGCGGCGCGACGACAGCGGCCGGCTGCGCGGCAATACCGAGTTCGGCGGCCGGATGCGGCGCGTTCATCACGGCGGTGGTCAGACCAGCCTGGAGTTCGCGAACCGGCTGCGGGATTGGGCGCACGCCGGCGACCTGTTGCAGGCCAGCGGCGACAACAGACACGCGGATCTTGCCGACCATTTTTTCATCGAACGTCGAACCGAGGATGATGTGTGCGTCGACATCGACTTCGCGGCGCACTTCGTTGGCGGCCTCGTCGACTTCGAACAGCGTCATGTCATAGCCGCCGGTGATGTTGATGAGCACGCCCTTGGCGCCCTTCATCGACACATCGTCGAGCAGCGGGTTGGCGATGGCGGCCTTGGCGGCTTTCAGCGCGCGGTTCTCGCCCTCGCCTTCGCCCTCGCCCATCATCGCCGAGCCCATGCCCGCCATGTCAGTGCGCACGGCCGCGAAGTCGAGGTTGATCAGGCCGGGCATCGTCATCAGGTCGGTGATGCCGCGCACGCCGGAGTAGAGAACCTTGTCGGCCATGCCGAACGCGTCGGCGAAGGTCGTGTCTTTGTTCGCAATGCGGAACAGATTCTGGTTCGGAATGATCAGCAGCGTATCGACTTCGCTGCGGAGGTCGATGATGCCTTTTTCGGCCACCTGCATGCGGCGCTTGCCCTCGAAGTCGAACGGCTTGGTGACGACGCCGACCGTGAGGACTTTCTGTTCTTTTGCGATGCGCGCGATGATCGGGGCAGCGCCGGTTCCGGTACCGCCGCCCATACCAGCCGCGATGAAGCACATGTGTGCGCCATTCAGCAGGCGCTTGATCTCGTCCGAGCTTTCCTTGGCGGCTTCCATCCCGACTTCCGGGTTTGCGCCAGCGCCGAGGCCGGACGTGCGGACGATGCCGAGCTGGATCTGGGTGGGGGCCTTGGAGCGCACCAGCGCCTGCGCGTCAGTGTTCGCCACCACGAATTCGACGCCCTGGAGATTGGCCTCGATCATGTTGTTGACGGCGTTTCCGCCCGCGCCACCAACGCCGATCACGACTATCCGGGGTCTAAGTTCAACCGCCATAACAACCCTCGACAACAAAGTTCCATGGTCTTCTGGCCACAGAATTTGATGAAAGATCGGCGGTTTTGGCTAAGCGCGTCTTAAAGTCGTCGTTCGGGCTCAGAAATTTTCCTGAACCCAGCCGAAAACCCGCTTCATCAGGCCAGAGCCGTGATCCACAGCGGCCCGATCGCCGCTGCTGCGCGACGGGTCGGGTCCACCCATCAACTCCCACCGTAACAGCCCTGCCGCAGCGGCGAAAGCGGGTGAACTGTAAGTCTCGCCTAATCCTTTGATGTTGGCGGGTCTGGCGAGACGCACCGGAGCGCGAAAAACGTCTTCTGCCAGCTCTTGCAGGCTGGGCAGCTGGCTCGATCCACCCGTGAGAACGATCCGTCTCGGCAAGGGACGGCCAGCAGCCGACGCCTTGGACAAGCGTCCGTCCATCAATTCGAGGATCTCCTCGATCCGGGGACGGAGGACCTGGGCGATATCCGCCTTGGAACACTGGTGGGCTTCGAGGCGTCCGTCCGGTCCCAGCCGGGGCGCTTCCACCATCTCCAGCGCACCGACTTCGGACAGACCAACCGCGCCATACAGCGTCTTCATCCGTTCAGCCGCCGCGAAAGTGGTGCCCAATCCCTGGGCAAGGTCGGACGAGGCGCGCGAGCCGCCCATGGGCAGGGTTTCGACGTGGATCAGGCCGCCATCGCAGAACGCCGCCGCAGACGTAACCCCAGCCCCGAAATCGATGACCATCGCCCCCTGCTCGGCCTCGTCCTCGACTAGGCAGGCAAGGCCGGATGCGAAGGGAGCAGCAAGGATGGCGGTGGGGTTGAGGTGGGCGCGGGACACGCACTGGACGATATTGCGCAGCCCGGCGGTGGGCGCGGAAACCACCAGATAGGCGGCTGTCAGGCTTTCCGCATACATGCCGCGCGGGTCCTTGATGCCGCCGGTCGAGTCGACGGTGAAGCCGAGCGGGGCCGAATGCAGGATTTCGCGGCCCTGCGGCTGGAAGCTTTCCAGCGCGGCGATGCGGGCGTCGCGGATATGCTGCGCCGTGATCTCGCGCCCGCCCATGGGGAGCTTGGCGCGAACCACGTCGGAACGCAGATCCGGACCGGACACGCCAAGCACCACATCTGTAACGCGAAGATCGGCGGCGCGCTCGGCCTGCTCGACGGCAAGGCGGATCGACCGCTCCAGATTGTCGAGATCGACCACTGCGCCGGAACGCACGCCCTTGGTGCCCTGCGCGCCCGCGCCGGCAACGCGCGGCTCGCCATCCGTCGCGTCGCCACGACGCGAGATCATGCAGGTGACTTTGGACGAGCCGATGTCCAGCGCGGCCATGACCGTTCCGCGCGCGTGGGCGCGGTCACGGACGTTGGTGCGCTGGGCCAGCGACGACATTGCTATTATGTGCCTCCCGGCGAGGCGATTTCGGGAACGCCCGGCATGGGTTGCAGGGCGATGTATTTCGGGTGGCGCGCGTCGATGCGGGTCGCAGGCAGGTCCAGCACGCGGTTCTGCGCCTGCATCAGGTTCAGCGCATCGAGCTGTTCCATCAGGCGCGCATCATCCGGAAAAGCCACAACGTCCGTGCGGCCCTTGAACTTCACGTCCCAGCGGCGGCCGCCGACGCGATAGGCGACGTCCATCCGGTCAGCGAGGTTGGGGAATTCCTTGATCGCTGTGACCAGCGTGGCGGCGGCTTCAGCCGCATCCTCGCCCACGACGCGCGGCAAGTGCATGTATTTGGCCGGATCGGCCTCGGCGAACGTGCGGCCCCGCTGATCGATGACGCGCCAGTCGCCGCCATTCAAGCCGTCCTGCCAGAGCGCACTGGGTTCGCGCTGCTCGACATGGATGTCGATCTTGTTCGGCCACAGACGCTGCACGCTGACGGCGCCGAGAGAGTCCATGCGCTCAAGCCGGTCGCGGATGGCATAGGGATCGGCGCTCATGATGCTGTCGCCGGGCTTCACGCCGGCCACATCCTTGACTTTGGCCGCCACCAGAGGATCGACCTCGGGGTTCACGTGGACGTCCTTCACGGCAAGGCCGGCCCAACCGGCGATGACGTTGAAACCCGAATTCATGCGCTGGCCGAATGCGCCAAGGCTTCCGCCCATCCACGCCGCAACCGTCAGCATCGCTGCGCCGCAGATGATGGTGCCGAGCGCATAGGTCGCCACGCGATCGCGGAACCACGCCACGGAATACGGGATGTCGCGCGCACGGGGCGCGGGACGCGCAGCGCGCGGGGCCGCCGGGGCCTCGTCGCGATCGTCATAGCCGCCGGCGGGCCCGGCGATACGCGGGCGCTTTATCTTGGGCATGACGCATCCTCGATCATCCAGCGGACGAGCGAGGGATAGTCGATGCCCATATGCGCAGCCTGCTCGGGAATGAGCGAGGTGGGCGTCATGCCCGGCTGCGTATTGGTCTCGAGTATCACCAGTCGACCCGCTTTATCGTCGTAGCGAAAATCGGATCGCGACACTCCCCTGCAGCCAAGAGCCTGATGGGCCCTCAGCGACGCGGACAGCGCAGCTTCAGTGACCGCATTCGGCAGGTCTGCAGGAAGGACGTGGCGCGATCCTCCAGCCTGATATTTTGCGTCAAAGTCGTAATAGTCCCTTAAGGTCGTGATCTCGGTGACAGCCATGGCCCGATCGCCCATGACGCCGACGGTCAACTCCCTGCCCGGTATGAATTTTTCGACGAGCGCGCGCTTGCCGAACGTCCAGGTTCCGTCGGTCAGTTCCTTGGGGGGGCGGTTGGCGCCTTCACGTACGATAAACACTCCAAACGAGGAGCCTTCGGCCGGCGGCTTGATGACGTAGGGCGGCGTCATGATGTGGTCGCGCGCCAGTTCCTCCACGTCGTACATGCCGCCCTCGGCGACATCGAGGCCGTGCTGGACGTAGATCGCCCGCGCCTTGTCCTTGTCCATCGCCAGCGCCGAGGCGAGCACGCCCGAGTGGGTGTAAGGAATGCCCATGATTTCAAGGATGCCCTGCACGCAGCCATCCTCGCCCCAGGGGCCATGGAGAGCGTTCAGCACCACGTCGGGCTTCACATCGGCCAGCTGTTGCGCCAGTTGCCGCGTCACATCGACCTCGACCACGTCGAAGCCAGACTGCCGGGCGGCATCCGCCATGCCCTTGCCCGACGACAACGACACAGGCCGTTCCGACGACCAGCCACCCATGATGACGGCAACGCGAGTCATGCTTCCGCTCCTGACATGCCCGGCTATGCGCCCACATTTCCTAATAAAGAGGGGGCGTTACCGGGAGGCTTACGTTCCAAGGCATAAAGGCGTTCGATTGGCGCAGAAAGCGGGCCGATTTGAGGATAGGATCGGTTCGTGAGAGGAATGATCGGATGAAGCCTCCCGTCCTCATCGCAGCCTTTGCTCTTCTCACCGGATGCGCCACGGTCGCTTCAGCACCGCCAGGCCCTGTCCTGTCACCCGCGACCGCCGTTGGCGGCACGCCCTGCGATCCGCCCCTTGTGGTTCCCGCGAGCATCGTTGCATCGGTCCGCGCGCAGTTCGAGGAAGGCCGCACCGGCCCGCCGCCCGCCATAACGCTGGAAGACGGCGCCGCCTACCAGAAGATGCAGGCCGAGCAGCGTACGAAAGACTGGGGCGCGCTCTGCTATTTTCGCGCCGACAACGCCGCCCTCGCTGCCCAGCCTGTTCCGGCCGGCCGCGTCGTCTTCATGGGCGACTCCATCACCCAGCTTTGGGGCCTGGCCGAGCCACAGGACTTCGGCCCTGCCCGCGTCAATCGCGGCATCAGCGGCCAGACCACGCCGCAGATGCTCTTGCGGTTCAAGCAGGACGTGCTGGCGCTGAAGCCTGCGGCTGTCCACATCCTGGCCGGCGTCAACGACATTGCGGGCAACACTGGTCCCACCACGCTTGAAGACATCGAGAACAACATCGCTTCGATGGTCGAGCTGGCAAAAGCGCATGGCGTTCGGGTGATACTCGCTACGCCCTTGCCTGCGGAGAAGTTCACCTGGGCGCCACAACTGCAGCCGGGACCGCAGGTTGCCCAATACGCGGACTGGGTTCGCCGCTACGCCGCCGAGCAGGACCTCGTGCTGGCCGACTACTATCCGGCTCTCGCCACGCCCGATGGCGCCATGAAGCCCGAGCTTGGACCCGACGGCGTCCACCCGAACAAGGCCGGCTATGCGCTGATAAAGCCGATCACGCAGGCCGCCATCGCCGAAGCCTTGAAACGCTAGAGACTGCACAGAGGACGCCATCATGACCAAGCCAGCCATGCAGCACTGGATTGACGCCGCCGACGCCCTGCTGCCCGACATGATCGAGCTGCGCCGCGCCATCCATGCCGAGCCAGAAATCGGCCTGCACAACCCGATGACGACGGCCAAGGCAAAGGCTGCTCTCGCCGGCCTGCCGCTGGAATATTCGGAAGGCCCCTCCACCACCGGCTTCATCGCCACCCTGCGCGGCCCTTCCAACGGCCGCACCGTCCTCCTGCGCGGCGACATGGACGCGCTGCCGATGGACGAGGACACCGGCCTGGAGTTTTCCTCAACCATCAACGGCGCGATGCACGCCTGCGGGCACGACACCCACGTCGCGATGCTCGTCGCCGCCGCCCGCGCACTGTGCGCCCAGCGCGATCGTCTGGCAGGCACAGTACAGTTCATGTTCCAGCCGGGCGAAGAAGGTTGGCATGGCGCGCGCTACATGCTCGACGACGGCCTGATCAATCCTGTTCCTGATGCAGCCTACGCCCTGCACATCACGCCCAACGTTCCCTCGGGCGTTTTTGCAGGCAAGCCAGGCCCTCTGCTCGCCGCCGCCGACCGCATCGAGCTGACGATCAAGGGCAAGGGCGGCCACGCCTCGCAACCACATGATGCGGTCGACCCTATCCCGGTCGCGTGCGAAATGGTTGTCGCGCTGCAGTCAATGATGACGCGCCGCGTCCCCGCCTTCGACCCCGCCGTGCTCACCATCGCGCATATCCGCGCCGGCTCGACCAACAATGTGATACCCGAGACCGCCTTCATCGAAGGCACGATCCGCTCCTTCTCCGAAAAATCACGCGATATCGCGCGCGAGGGTCTGAAGCGCGTCGTCGAACATGTCTGCGCCGCGCATCTGTGCGAAGCCGATCTCAAAATCATCCCCGGTTTCCCGGTCACGCTGTGCGATGATCGCGCCGTCTCTCTCGCACGCCGCACGACCAAGGCGATGTTCGGCGAAGAAGGCTGGTTCGAGATGCCGCATCCGATGATGGGGGCAGAAGATTTCTCCTACGTGCTTCAGAAAGCCCCCGGCGCCATGATGTTCCTGGGCGCCTCGCCCGAGGGCGGCGACTGGCGCACCTGCTGCGCGCTGCACTCGAACCGCATGATGCTGGACGAGAGCGTCATGGCGCGCGGCGCAGCGCTGCACTGTGCGATTGCCGAGACGTTTCTGTCGGGCGGGTTTGAAGGCTAGTTCAGCCCCGGCACGTCATATCCGACAGGCGCTGCCGGCCCCACCGGAATGCCTAGCGCGACCCACACCGCCGTCAGCAACATGCCCGCAACGTAGAACGCCGCCGCAAGCGGAAGCGTCAGCGAGATCATCGTGCCCAGCCTGAAGCTCGGCATCCAGCGCTGCGCAAATACCATGGTCAGCACCACATAGGGGTTCAGCGGCGAGATGAGATTCGTCACCGTGTCGCCCACCCGATAGGCTGCCGTCGTCATCTCGGGCGAAATTCCCAGCAGCATCATCATCGGCGTCGCCACGGGCGACATCGCCGCCCACTTGGCGGAGCCTGATGCGATCAGGAAATCGAGCCATGCCGACATCGTCGCCAATATCGGTAAAAGCACAGCAGGCGACGCAGCCATCGCGCGCAGCTGGTCCGCCCCCGCAATCGCCGTGATCGGCCCGAGATTCGACCAGCCGAACATCGCCACGAAGTGCGCCGCGAAAAAGATCAGCACGAGATAGGGCAGGATCACCTCCAGCCCCTTCACCATCATCATCACCACATCCCGGTGAGTTTTGATCGACCCCGTTACCGCGCCATAGACCCACCCCGTCGTGATGAAGAGCACGAACAGCAGAGCCGCGATGGAGCGGAAGAACGGCGTCATCCGCTGGCTGCCGCTCGCTGCTTCATCCATCAGCGGCGTGAACCCCGGCCACATCACCAGCGCCGTCGCCATCCCCGCCACTGCCAGCGCCGCAACAGCGGCCCACACCAGCCCCTTCTTCTCGACAGGCGACAGCATGACGCCGGCAAGATCGGCCACGCCGCTCTCGCCTTCCCACTTGCCCAGCCGTGGCGCGATCACGCGTTCCAGCACCCACCATCCGACAGCGGTGAACACCACCGCGATCCCGATCGAGAAATACCAGTTGCCGAGCGGGTTCATCGTCCATTGGGGATCAAGCATCCGCGCGCCCGTCTCGGTGATGCCCAGCAGCAGGACATCATACTGTCCGGGGAACAGATTGCCCGCGAGCCCCACAGCCGCGCCCGCAAACCCTGCGATCAGCCCCAGCACCGGATTGCGGCCCGCCGCCGCGAAGACGATCCCGGCCAGCGGCACATAGACCATGTACGCCGCATCGTTCGCATGTGTCGCCAGCATCCCGAGCACGAACACCATCGGCACAAGGATGCTCTTCGGTGCGCCGCCAAGGCTCGCCCGCATCAGCGCGGTCAGCAGCCCCGAGCGCTCGGCGACAGCCGCCCCAAGCATGATCGTCAGCGCAAAGCCCAGCGGCGCAAAGCCCGTATAGGTGCGCGGCATTTCCACAAACAGCTTCTGGACATTAACCTCGTTGAGCAGGCTTGAGACCACGAGCGTCTCGCCCGTCACCGGGTTGACCGCCGACCATCCCGCCGACGCGCCGATCACCGACACGATCACCAGCAGGATGATGATGCCCACAAATATGAAGATGGGATCGGGCAAGGCATTGCCCGTCCGCTCGACCCAATCGAGAAACCTATTGCGTTGACCCGCCGGTTCCGCCCGCACGCCCATGGCAAAACGTCACCACGGCCACGCCAGGCTGTCCACGGAATTCGGCGTCGTAAGAACCGCCTGACCGCTTTACGAGCAACGCTATTTGCTGGCCAGCGCCTTCTCGACTTCGCGCCAGTCGACGATCTTGAAGTTCTGATCGATCTCAGAAACCGGGTTGGCGTCGTCCTGCACCACCAGGATGCCGGACGGGAAGCCCGGCAGGGCAGCCGAGGATACGTCAAGCCCATCCGTCGTGCTCGTGCCGTCGACCTTGCCGTCTGCGCTCGGCCCGATCTTGATGACGCCCAGCGCCGCATGCGGCGGCTTGCGGTCATAGATCACATACCGATTGGCGCCCTGAGCTGACGCCACCAGATAGCCCGCGCCATCTGGCTTGAGATAAAGCGACAGTCCCTCGACATCGGCCACAAGGCCTGTGCCGCTGCCGACCTTGTCGATCTGCGTCTGCGTGCCCGTGGCGAGATCGATCACCCAGAGGGCGACATTCTCCTCGCCGACGAAAAGCCGGTTCGCCGCATCGTCGAACACGCAGCCTTCGAGTTGTGATGCGAGCTTGAACGTCTTCACATTCGTGATCGTCACAGGACCCGTGCCGCCATCGCCAACGGTCCAGATGTCGATATAGCCGTCCTTGAACGTGACGGCCGCCTGCAGCACGCCGCCCGGCGCGCCAACGCAGACGCCATAAGGTTCGATCCGCGCAAGCTTCGTATCGCCGGCATGACTGACCGTCGCAGTCGACGGATCGATGCGGAACCAGCTCAGCGCGTTGACGCCATCATTGCTGGCGACCGCGATATTGCCGCGCAGGTCCACATTGTTCGAAAGACCAACCGGAAGGCGCTGCTTCTCGGATCCGTCGAGACCATAAACATAGACACCCACGTCCTTGTTGGTGCCGAGGATCAGGCTGCGGCTTGGGTGGGACGGATGAACCCAGATCGCCGGATCGTCCGCCGCATCGCCCAGCCCGGTCATCGACGCGGTTTCGCTGAACGCGGGCACGGTGAAAGCCACGACATTGTCGGTCGCGCATGCGCCCGCCAGCAGCGTCAGTCCCAGCACGGCAGCACGTTTCATGGCAGTCCCCGAATCGATTGGCGGAAGTTTTATAAGCAACAGGCCCTGCCCCCGCAAAGGGAGGCAGGGCCCGCAAGCACGCAAGTCACTAGAACGAGTAGCGGCCGACAACCTGGAAGACCGGGCCGGACTCCTCCGTCTCGATTTCGTATTCGTCGAAGTCGCGATCCATCTGGTCGTCGATGGTGTTGAACTTGTTGAACACCTCGTCCTTGGACAGGTTCAGCAGGTTCGAACCGACAGCGCGAATGGTGAAGTTCTCACCGAAGCGCTTCTCGACGAAGATTTCGAGGTCGTCGCCGTAGCTGGTGGTGATTTCCTCGCCGACGATGCGGCCGAAGGCATCGCCCTGCTTGCGGTAGGTGACGCCGAAGGCGGCATCGAGATCGCGCAGGTCGTGGATGAAGCCGACGTTGAACACGTAGTCGGCCTGATCGTTGAACTTGCGCTCGCCGAACTCGTCGTCGATCTTGGAGTCGAGCCAGGAGTAGTTCAGGAACACGCCAGTATCGGGCATGTTGATGAAATCCAGCGGGGTCGAGAGATCGAACTCGATGCCGAACACTTCGCCATCGCCCGTATTGCGGGCCGAGAGAACGTAAGACGGCGTCTCGTCATCCAGGAACTCGTCAAGCGTCGGCGGCGTCTCACCATCGTCAATGGCTTCCTCGACCGCTTCGTCGAACTCTTCCAGGAACGCTTCGCTCAGATCGCCCGTGTTGTAGAGTTCGATCAGGTCCTCAACCTTGCGGTAGAACACGTTGATGCCGAACACGCCCTGGCGGCCGATGCGGTGTTCATAGCCGATGTCGCCGCCCACCGCCTTCTCAGGCTTCAGGTTGGGATCGCCGATGAAATCGTTGTCGCCATACTCGCCATCCAGCAGCAGCGGCTGCAGGAAGTTGAAGTTCGGGCGGCGCACGGTGCGTGCGAGCGAGAACGACAGGCGGTCCGAATTGGTCAGGTCCCAGCGAAGGTGAGCAGACGGCAGAAGAACGCCGTAGTCGGTCGAACCGCCGCCATCTTCATCAAGCGTGCCATCGTCCTCGAACAGAGCGTAGCCAACGTCGACATCGGTTGTCTCGTAACGCAGGCCGGCTTCCCAGGCGAACACGCCCGCATCGCCCGAAACCATCACGTACGGGTCGATCCGGGTTTCCTCGATCTGCGCATTGTTGCGCTCGAAGTCTTCATAGGCGTCGCCCGGCGTTCCGATCTCCGCCGTGCGGATATCGGCGTCGCGTTCCTTCAGCTTGTAATCGACCCCGAAATCCAGGGTCATGGCGCCACCGAGGTCGCGTGAATGACTGATCTTCGCGACCGTCTCATTGTCCTTGCGATCCGTCAGCGTGCGCTCGCCGCCGAAGTCATCAAGCGCGGGGAAGGGGTCATATTCAGACTCTTCCTCGGTGCCGACGACTTCGTCCTTGAACTCTGAGAAGCCAAGACGGAAGCCCGTCTTGCCGCCGAACATGTCCTGATCCAGCTTCGCGCTCAGCGTGTAGTTGTCCTGGACGATGTCCTCGAACTGCGGAACGACCACGACCAGATCGGCCGGATCGACGCTGGTGAGGTCTTCATACTCGGTCGAGAATTCCGCTTCCGTCCGGTCCGTGTGAACAAAGAAGCCGCTCAGTTCAAGATCGCCCGAGCCGACCGCCAGCGAGTAGGTCGTGTTCAGCGAGTAGTCAGTGCCGTCGCGGGTGTCGATCTGGTCTTCGCGGTTGTCGAAATCGTCCGTGAAGTAGTCCGGGTTATTTTCCGGCGAGTCGCTGAAACGAAGGCTCGTCTTTTCCTTCGGGTTGCGGCGTCCCTGCACGTTGCCGCCGATCAGCAGGCGGCCGGGACCGACTTCTCCGCCCCACACGCCAGCAAGCGATTCACGCACGCGGCCATCGTCGAACATCAGGGCGCCAGCGCGCACATAACCGCCTTCAAGCGACAGGCTGTCGCGCAGAACGATGTTCAGCGCGCCAGCCATTGCATCGCCCGATCGGTTGGCCGAGGGGCTGCGGATTATCTCGACCCGCTCGATGAGTTCGGCGGGAATACGGTCCATGAAGAACGAACGGTCGTCGCTCGAGCCCGGCACCTGTTCGCCGTTGATCAGGATCTGGGTGTAGCCCGGATCGAGGCCGCGCATGCGCACGCCGTCCGATTCAAGAACGTCGGAGAGGAAAGTCACCGACGGCACACGCTTCAGCGCATCGCCAGCCGAGAGCGGCTCGAAACGCTGGAAGTAATCCAGCCCATATTCGAGCGTCGGCGCGATAGCGTCCGAACGGTTGCGATAACCGATGCCATTGATGACGACGATGTCGTTCGCCTCGGTCGGCGCGACCGTTTCCTGCGGACCGGCCTCGGTCGTGGTCGTGACCGTCTGCGTCTGGGGCGAGGTCTGGGCGAAAGCGGGCTGGAACACGGCCAGCGACAGCGCGGCGCCGGCGACACCCGCCAGGTGCTTGCCTTTCAGAAACTTCGTCATCCATACCCTCCATCAATCGATGGCCGGGCTCTAGTGACGTGTTGTGACAGTCGGCCTACCGTTTTGTTGTGGTTATGTGACAACTAACATGTGTGTTTTTCAGCCACACGCCTGCTTGGGTTCTGGCCCTTGTTGCGACAGGGCTGCGACACCGCTAA
>JAUYSA010000535.1 GCA_030696545.1 Hyphomonadaceae bacterium | reverse complement strand
CATCCTTTTCAGGAGCGTCCAGCATCCGGACGGGACCCTTTCGAACCAGCACAGCCATTCTCTCCCAACCCGGGCGAACCGGCCCAATCCACACAGAATAGCTATTTTTAGTCCCCTGCAATGAAACAGTTCTACGAAATGTCGCTCGATGAATTCAGGATTAACGAAAAAGTCAGCTTGTTGGCTTGAGCCTTGGGTAATGGTTCGCTGAGCCATAAGGGATGGAGCCCATGACTGCGTACGAGCAGCTTGCCCGCCGGTATTGCGCCCTTCTAGGGGAGGATGCGGACGATCGCGTTGACGGTGTTCCCGTCTGGCGGATCGCCATGGCTGATCTTGAGGCAGCCATGAACGCGCTCGACACGTTCGGCCTCGATATCCGCACAACCTTCCATGAGATATCGGAAGCAACCGAACAGCCGAAGCCCAAGGGCTTCTTCATCCGGCGCGTCGCCTAGGAGCGCCGCTTGCCGCCGGGAGCCTTGCCCTCCAGCAGCATCCGCGTCGTGCGGATAACTGTGTAGTCCTTCTTCTTCGACGTCTCAGCGATTTCCGAGAACGGGATCAGGTCTGGCCGCAGCCGGGCATAATCATCCCGCTCACCCTTCCTCCAGCCATCGAGATATCGATCGAGCATCCAGCGGCGATGTTCGAGTTCTCCCAGCGTGCGCATCTGCCCGGCCGACTCGGCCGTGAGCGCGTCATCCGGCTCACCGGGCAAAACATGAGCAGCGGGCGGAAGATCATGCGTGCCCCATCCGCCCTTCCGGCTGTCGAGCCAGGCGCCCAGCTCGAACCCGGCAGCGTGCGCCTTGGCGCGAATGTGCGCGGCCACGCGGCGGTTTGAAACGCGCAGCTGGTCTGGCAACACTTCCCACGGCTGGGCGTCCATCTGCGGCGCGGCGGGATCGGTGCGGCGAGCCTCTTCGGCGCGCAGTCGTTCGTACTCCTTGTGGAAGCGCTTCGCTTGTCCATCCAGGTCCTGCTCAAGCAGACCCGCGCCATCGAAAGCTTCAGGCCATGAGCCGAACGACACCACACGCAGGTCGCAAAGCCTGCTGTCCTGCTCGGCCTGCCGCTCCAGCGCGATGCGATCCTTCCCCGTCTCGCCGCCGCCAACATAGCCCGCGCCCTGATGAACCGCCGGCAGCCCCGCGCCGTGCTGTGCGCAGACAAACACCGGCGCGCGGAACAGCTTCTCCTGCGTCGCCATCGCCCGCAGCGCCAGCGCCAGGCCAAGCGGCCGGCGCTCCAGATCAACGGCCACATAGACCGCGCAAATCTCTGACGCCTTCGACCGCTCGCGGATGAAGGCGAACAGCTTCTCGTCGTTGAGCCGGAAGTCGCCCTCGAAGAAACCGAAGTCGATCTGCGAGCCGTCGCCCGCGCCCACTGCATTCTTCGGCTTGCACAGATCCGGGTGGCGGCTGCGGAAATCCGTCTCAAGCCGCCCGGCCTGCGGATCAACAACCGTGACCATCATGTGCGGAAACAACGGCGAGACGCAGGTGACGATGAACTCGCGCGCTGCAGATTGCCCCACCTGTCCGAAGCCCACGATCAATATGTGCTGCGCCGGCGCCTTCAGCTTCTGCGCCAGCAGATAGGGCGGGTGCGCCAGCATCACCTGCCGCGCCGCGCCGCCTGCATACGAGAACGGCGTCAGGCGCGCCGTGGGCGCTTCACGGCTGAGGCGGTCGCGCATCCACGGGTCGGTGATGTGCGCCAGCACTTCGGCCTTTCGGCACTTGCGGGCGATCGCCTGCGCCGATTGCCAAGTGTCGGCGTCGTCGCCCTCATCGACCAGGATGCGTCTCGCACGGCTGGCGGCAGCGATGCGCAACTGGTTCTCCAGCGTACCCGTGCGCGCGTAGGTCGCGAGACGCTTCGCTGTTGGCGCGCGCTCGTCCGCAAGCCGGATCGCACGGCGGCTCTTGAACAGCGCGCCATGATTGCCGGCATACTCCTCCGCAGCCGGGCCTGCGCCGATGATCACGTCATGATTGCTCGACGTGAACCTGAACCACATCGCGTGGATATGCGATCCGATGGCGTAGAGCAGCAGCCTCACGCCGAACAGCAGCGACGAGGCGACGCCCAGCGCCCGCGCCGTCTCCAGCGGCCACTTCTCGGGGTGTTCGATCGGCTCGTAATAGATATCCGACAGCAGCAGCACCTTGATGGTGCGCACGGTGATGTCGGTGATGCGCATGTAGAGCGGGTCCTGCGTCACCTCCGGCTCGAACGTCCAGCCATAGGCGGCGAGCGCCAACGCGACGACCCCGAACAGAACGGCGAGCGCGGAGATCAGTATGAGGAATATCGACTTGCGGGTCGCCGGCCGTCCGCTGATCCCGGCTTCAGCCTGTGTCATCACCACGCTCCCCGAACTCGATGCACGCTATGCCAGCCAAGGCCGAACGCAAGACGCGATGGGCAGGCTACAAAGCGCCGGAGCAACATGCTAAGGGGCGCGCCCACATCATCGCCACGCGGCGGCCTGCGGAGACATCATGGCGAAGATCAGTGACGAATCTGCAATGAAAATCGCCCATGTGATGCATGAGAGCGTCCGCGCCTGGCAGAAAGCGAACGATCAGGCGATCGCGCCGTCATGGGGCCGCGCGCCGAAATGGATGAAAGATTCGTCCGTCGAGGCCGTCCGCTGGCGGCTGGTCAATCCGGACTCCGGCGTGTCCGCCCAGCACGAGCGCTGGATGAACGAGAAGAAGGCCGATGGCTGGAAGTTCGGCCGCACGAAAAGCGGCGTGAAGAAAACCCACCCGATGATGGTGCCCTACAGCGACCTGCCGGAAGTCGAACGGCGCAAGGACGCGCTGGTCAACGCCGTGATCGATGCGCTGACGAAACCGATGCGCTGAGCGCCCGCGCTCCTAAGGCTTGCGCGCGGCGGCGGCGATACGTTCCGCATCCGCATCGCTGAAGCCCAGCTCCTTCAGCACCTCGACCGTATGCTCGCCCAGCAGCGGAGGCTCGCGGCGGATATCCGCAGGCGTGCCTGCGAATTTCACCGGATGCTCGAACGCGATATACGGGAAGCCCGCAGGATGCTGCCGCTCGTGAATGAAGCCCGTGCCGCGCAGGTGCTCATCCTGCAGAACCTCCGGCAGCGTGGCGCAGCGCGCGGCGGGAATGTCGGCCTCTTCCAGAAGCGCCAGCCACTCGTCCGTGGTCTTGGTCGCGGCGACCTCACCCACCAGCTGATATAGCGCGCCGATATTGGCTGTGCGCGCATTGTAGGTCGAGAAGCGTGGATCGGTGGTCATGACCTCGGGCCTGCCGCCCAACTCGAAGAAGGTTTTCCACTGGATGTCCGAATACGGCATGATGCCGATATAGCCGTCCTGCGTGGGATACGGCATCCGGTTGATGCTCGACGAACGCGTGTACGCCATCTGCGCCATCGGCGGAATGAAGGTGTGGCCGTACAGGTTCTCCACCATGTTGAACGCGGTGAACGCCTCGAGCATCGGCGCCTCGATGAACTGCCCCTGCCCCTTGGTCGCGCGTGCAAACAGCCCGGCGATCACGGCGTACGCCGCATGAAGACCCGACACCTTGTCCGCCATCAGCGCCGGCATGTAGCGCGGCGGCCCGCCATCGCGCACATGGAACAGATCGGCAATGCCCGACCCGGCCTGGATCAGATCGTCATAGGCAGGCTTGCCCTCATGCTTCCCGCCGGCGCCGTATCCTGCGCAATGCACATAGATGATGTCCTCACGGATCTGCTTCAGCTCGTCATAGCCAAGCCCAAGCCGCTTCAATCCATCCATCCGCACGTTCGTGAAGAACACGTCCGACTGCTTCACCAGCCGCTTCAGCGCCTCGATCCCGTCCGGCGTCTTGAGGTCCAGCAGGATCGCCCGCTTGTTGCGGTTGCAGCCCATGTAGATCGCGCCCATTCCCGGCGCGGGCGACGGCCCCGCATGGCGCATGATATCGCCCGCCCCGTTCTCCACCTTCACGACATCTGCGCCCATGTCGCCCAGAAGCTGGGTCGCATACGGCCCCAATACCACGGTCGAAAGGTCGAGGATCTTCACGCCCGCGAGCGGGCCAGTCGAAGGCAGAGACAAAGGCGATCCTCCTGCGCCGCAGTCATGCGCGGCTGTGTGCCTGCCTATCCGCGGCAGGCGGCGTCTTGCAAGTCTCAGCGCCGTTACCGCGCCGGATTGTAGCGATCAGTTCGGCGCAGCGATGCGCTTGGCCGTGCGCTCCCCGCCCTGAAACAGGGTGAGGCTTTGCGCAGGGCCATCGCCAGCCGGAAAGACAATGCGGACGCCAGCCTGCTGAAAGTGGAATTCCGTGTCCGAGGTCGACGTCAGGGGGAACGCGCTTTGCCCCGTCGCCTGCACGGTGATCCCATCTCCCGCGCGCGCCACGGTGATGTTGAATTTCGGCATCAGCTCATAGACGCCGACATAGCGCTCAAGCACCTCAGGCTTCACCGTCACAGCGACAAGCGCCGCAGGCTCCGGCAGGCCAAGCCACAACCGCGCGAGATCATTGGCCAGTCTCGTTGGGCGCCCGTTCTCCAGATTCGAAAGCGCTATCACCGTCAGCCCGTCATCGGGAAAGCGCGTCATGTAGGTCGAGAAGCCCGGTATGCCGCCGCTGTGGTTGATCGACTCGTGGCCCTCAAGCTCGTCGACCCCGAGGCCGAACCCATATTCTCCGCCATAGTCCGTGGTCATCGCATCAAACGATGCCCGCGATACAACCTTGCCGGCAAACAGCGCCTCCTCCCAGACCAGCAGGTCATCCACCGTCGAGTACAGAGACCCGGCGGCATGCGGCAGCGTCATCGAAAGATAGGCCGCATTGGTCCACACGCCATCCTCGAAGCCATAGCCAGCGGCACGTTGCGGGATCAGAGTCGTGGTGTCGTCATAGCCCGAGTGTTTCATGCCAAGCGGCGTGAAGATGTGTGCGACCAGATAATCCGCATAGGTCTGCCCGCTGACCTTCTCGATGATGTAGCCGAGCAGCACATAGCCGGTGTTGTTGTACTCGAACTTGGCGCCCGGCTCGAACTCCAGCGGCATGTCGCGCGTGAACTCAACGACCTGCTCCGGCGTGCGATCAAGGGCGGCGTGCTTTTCGAAGAAATCCGGAAGCCCGGTATAGCTCGGAATGCCCGAGCGGTGGTTGAGCAGGTGCTTGACCGTGATCTTGCTCCACGCCGCGGGCGCCGCCGCATAGTATTTCGAAACCGGATCATCGAGCCCGATCTTGCCCTGCTCGACCAGCTGCATGATCGCAGCGGCGGTGAACTGCTTGGTGATCGAGCCAAGCCGGAACACCGTTTCCGGCTTCACCGGCACGCCCAGCTCGCGATTGGCCAGGGCAAAGCCCTCGCGTAGAACCGGCTGGCCGTCCTTCGCGACAAGCACCGCGCCAGAGAATTGATTGTCGGCGACATATTTTTCGATCTTGGCGCGGGCCTCGGCGACGAAAGCCTGGTTGGGGCTCGCCGTCTCGACAAGGCCGGCCGCCGCCGCTGGAGTTGGCCCCGAGGGGGTGGCGCAAGCCGCAGCCACAAGACCAAAGGCAACAACCGCCCACTGAAAATGCATCCGCCGGACCCCTGTTCTGCCCGTCGGACCTATCACCAGCCGGGCCGCCAAATCCATGGCCCGCGTGCGGATCGACGATTACCTCAGGTTTATGCGGCTTTTTCGCCTATGCAGCATGACGCTCTTGCTTTCATGACAGACTAGAACCATTCTAGCGTGCAATGAATATCGTGACCCGTCTCCAATCGGCCGGCCTTCGCGCGACTCCCAAGCGGATCGCGATCGGCGGCCTGTTGTTCGACGGCATGGACCGCCACGTCACCGCCGATGATGTCGCCGCCCTCGCGCGCAAGGGCGGCGTCCGCGTGTCGCTGGCCACCGTGTACAACACGCTCAACCAGTTCGTGTCGGCCGGCCTCATGAAGCGCATCACGCTCGATACCGACCGCACCTATTTCGACACCAACGTGTCAGACCACCACCACCTCTTCTTCGAAGACAATGGCGTCCTGCACGACATTCCCGGCGACACCGTGAAGGTCGAAGGCCTGCCCCCGATCCCGCCCGGCTCGAAGATCAGCTCGGTCGAAGTCATCGTCCGCATGGCGAGCGACAAGAAGAGCCGCTAGGCTCCGCTCAGTCCAACCCAAGCATCGCCTTCAGCGCAGCCGTTTCGATATCCCACACCTCCGTGCCCGGCGACACCAGCTCAACGTGGCCGGTATTCAGCACCACAACCACATCCGCATTGTCTCCCGCAGCCTTTGCGCGGCGCGTATAGCCCTCGCCGAGAACCGGCGGCGCGATCCCGTCATTATGGCCGTTCACGCTGATCTGCCTGACCTTCAGCGGCAGCATCTCGGCAGGCGATGTATCCGACAGCACCTCGGCTCGCGTCGAGCTGATCTCGCCGACCAGAACATCATAGATATCCGCAAGACAGCTGCGCGCCGTCACCGAACGCGACGCCTTCAGGTCAGCAAGCCCCCCTGAATTTATCACGCCAACCAGCTTCAGCGGATTGTCCATCCGCATCGGGCTGTTGGCCGGCAGCTTGTGACGCGCCGCGATCCACAAAGCCAGATGCCCGCCCGCAGAGTGGCCAAACGCTGCAACGCGACTGAGATCGAGATTATACATCGCCGCCTGATCGCGCAGCGCATCGGCAGCATGAGCCACATCGAGGAACGTGCCCGGATAGCCGCCGCCCTCCTCGTCAACGCCGCGATACTCGATGTTCCACACCGCCATGCCCTGCCGGCGCAGGTCCTCCGCCGCCCAGTTCATCAACGTGCGATCCGCGATCGACTTCTGCCAGCACCCGCCATGCACCATCAGCACAACCGGGTGCAGGCCCGCGCCATCCGGCAGCCACAGGTCCGCAATATCCGTC
>JAUYSA010000359.1 GCA_030696545.1 Hyphomonadaceae bacterium | reverse complement strand
TGTAGGAGCGTAGCCCGTCCGTGACGATCGCGCGCGGCTTGCCGTGACGCTTCATGGCCCGCTTGATGAAGCTCAAGGCAGCCACCTTGTCGCGAGTCTTGCTGGCGAAGGATTCCAACACTTCGCCCTCGTGATCCACCGCCCTCCACAGGTAGTGCATCTCGCCGTTGATCTTCACGTAGACCTCGTCGAGGTGCCACCGCCAGTGGGTGTGCTCGCGCATGCGATCGACGCGCTTCTTGCGGATCTCGGCGGCGAACATCGGCCCAAACCGGTTCCACCAGAGCCTCACCGTCTCATGACAGATATCGATGCCGCGCTCATGGAGGAGATCCTCCACGTTGCGCAACGACAGCGGGTACTTCACGTACATCATCACCACCAGGCGGATCACCTCGGGTGAGCTGTCGAAATAGCGAAACGGATTGGTCGACTTGGCCATGGCCGACGAGGCCTACAGCTGGCAGGCCTAGCCGCCAATAGTTTGGGCTGACAGAGCCCGTGGCAGATATCGATCCCACGTTCGTGCAGGAGATCCTCCACGTTGCGCAGCGAGAGCGGGTATTTCACGTACATCATCACCACGAGGCGGATTACCTCGGGTGAGCTATCGAAATAGCGAAACGGGTTGGTGGGTCTGGGCATGGCCACCAGGGCTACAGCCGCCCGGCCCGCCCGCCAATAGTTTGGGCTGACAGAGCCCGAGACGATGTACCTGCCCAAGGCGCCCCGCGCGCTCGGCTGGTGCGAATGGGGCCTGGCCCGGCCGGGCTAGTGTTCCTCGCGAGGCCGCGCGATGGTCTGGCCGAAAATTGGTGCGAGCGCGCCGCAGGAGTTTCCGGTGTCAGAGGTTCAAGGCGAAGCCGCCAATGCGGCGCAGATCGACTATTGGAACGCCACGGCCGGGCAAACCTGGGCGCACTACCAGGCGCAGCTGGACCGACAGATCGAGCCCCTGGGCCTGGAGGCTTTGCGCTCACTCGCAGCCCGTCCGGGCGAACGCGTGTTGGATGTCGGCTGCGGCTGCGGGCAGACCACCCTCGAGCTTGCCGAGCGGGTCGGCGCGGCGGGTGCGGTCACGGGCGTTGACATCTCCTCACCGATGCTTGCGATCGCCGAGGCCCGTCCCGTCCCGCAGGGTGCGGCGCAGCCCCAGTTCATCAAGTACGACGCCCAGACAGCCGATCTTGGCCAAGGCCAATACGACGCGGTCTTCTCCCGGTTTGGAGTGATGTTCTTCAACGATCCGGTCGCGGCGTTCAGAAATTTGCGCAGGGCACTCACGTCCAATGGCCGTTTGACGTTCGTCTGCTGGCGGCCGTTTGCCGAAAACCTCTGGATGCGGGCGCCGATGGAAGCGGCCCAGCCGTACCTTCCGCCATCCCCGCCGATGGATCCGACTGCTCCGGGACCTTTCGCATTCGCCAACCCCGACCGTGTCCGGTCCATCCTGTCGGAGGCCGGGTTTTGCGACGTTTCCCTGCAAGCCTTCAACACCTCGATCGGCGGCTCGTCGCTGGAGCAGACGGTGGACCTGTCACTTCGGGTTGGTCCGCTGGGCGCGGTTCTGCGGGAACAACCAGACCTCGCGCCGACCGTCGCTGACGCCGTCAAGGCGGCCATGGCCGCTTACGAGACACCCGGCGGCGTGCTCATACCGGCGGCGGTCTGGATCGTGACCGCACAGGCGAGCTAGGCGACGCCGGGCATGCCCGCCCGGGCCTAGGTTGTATTTCCGCTTCACCCTGAGCTTCCGAGACCTAAGTGGGTGCGGATCGATGAAATAATGCGCCGCCATGGCTAAGCTTATGGTGAGCAATACGCTCCGACCATGGTCCATGGGCGATGGTGGGAAGCATTGCAGACCTATTACACTTACGCATCGCACAAGATCGGCCCTTGAATTTTAGCGAGCGGCCGCGTGCTCATTTTTGTCGGCGTTAATCGAACCCGCTCGAGCTCTGCGTCGCTAAGTCCGCATAGGGGCCCGGCGCAACCGGTCGGACTGCTCTGCAGGTTGCGCAGCGCGACAGCGGCTGAGACTTACCTGCCAGCTCCGCTTTAGTGAGGGGGGTCGGCTAGATCGGTGAGGATTGGACAGTCGGGCCGACCATCGCCGGCGCAGCAGTGCGAGAGATGGCGAAGGGTGTCCGCCATCGCCTGCATTTCAGTAATCCGAGCGTCAAGATCGGCGACGTGACGGTCAGCAATAGCCTTGACCTCTCGACTGGGCCGCTCGCGGTCTCGCCATAGGGCGAGAAGCTGGGTTATCTCAACCATCGAGAACCCCAAGCTTCGGCCCCGCTTGATGAACCGCAATTCGTTGATCTCGCGGTGGTCATACTCGCGATAGTTTGCGTCCGTGCGGCTAGCGGGCCGCACGAGCCCGATTTCGTCGTAGTAGCGGATCATCTTGGCGGATACGCCGGTCGCCTTAGAGGCCTGGCCGATATTCATTTTCCCGACCTCAGAGTTTTACCGCGCGAAGGCGAAGCGCATTTCCGATGACGCTGACAGAGGAGAGCGCCATGGCCAACGCCGCGATGCCCGGTGACAGCAACAGACCAAACACCGGATATAGCAGGCCCGCGGCAATCGGGACGCCCGCGACATTGTAGGCGAAGGCGAAGAACAGGTTCTGACGGATGTTGCGCATCACCGCGCGAGAGAGCCGCCGAGCTTTGATCAACCCCTGCAAGTCGCCTTTGAGCAGCGTGACCCCGGCGCTCTCGATGGCGACGTCCGCCCCGGCGCCCATGGCGATGCCCACATCGGCCGCGGCAAGGGCAGGGGCGTCGTTGACCCCGTCCCCGGCCATGGCCACCACACGACCCTCAGCGCGGAGCTTCTCGACCACAGCGGCCTTGTGCTGTGGCAAGACATCGGCCTCAACATCATTAATGCCAAGTTTGGCGGCCACGGCTAGGGCGGTGGTCCGATTGTCCCCCGTCATCATCACCAGACGGATGCCCTCGGCCTTCAACTGCCGGACCGCCTCGGGCGTGGTTGCCTTGATCGGGTCAGCGATGGCGAGGACGCCGGCGAGCTTGCCATCGATCGCGACGAAGATGGCGGAGGCGCCGTCCTTCCTCAGGACGTCGGCCTCGGTCGCCAGGGCGCTCGTGTCGATCGCCTGTTCCACCATGAAGGCAGGCGACCCCAGCAGTATGCGGCGACCCTCGACTTGCCCCACGACGCCCTTGCCGACGGGCGAGTCAAAGTCGACGGGCGTGGTCAGGCTGAGGCCCCGATCGTTGGCGCCCCTTACGATGGCGTCCGCCAGGGGGTGCTCGCTGGAGCGCTCCAGGCTGGCGGCGAGTCTGAGTAGATCGGTTTCGTCGATCCCAGGCGCGACAAGGATCTGGGTGACCGCGGGCCGGCCTTCGGTGAGGGTGCCGGTCTTGTCGACGATCAGGGTGTCGATCTTCTCGAAGCGCTCCAGGGCCTCGGCGTCCTTGATCAGGACTCCTGCGTGTGCACCGCGGCCGACCCCAACCATGATGGAAATGGGCGTCGCCAAGCCAAGCGCGCAGGGACAGGCGAT
>JAUYSA010000089.1 GCA_030696545.1 Hyphomonadaceae bacterium | reverse complement strand
GGGGAGAGATGCTTGGGCCGATCTACCCATGAACGCACGCCCGACCTGAGAGACGTCGGTGTTCCGGCACTCTTCGTGGTCCTTTGGAGCACGGGGTTTATCGGCGCTCGCCTGGGGCTTCCCCATGCGGGACCGCTTACGTTCCTTACGTTGCGTTATGTCTTAGCGGCGGCGGCCCTCGGCCTGCTCGCGCTCGCCATGCGGGCGCCATGGCCACGTCGAGTGGCCGAAGTCGGCCACTATGCTGTGGCCGGGCTGTTGGTGCACGGCGTCTATCTCGGCGGTGTGTTCGTCGGCATATCATTGGGCGTCGAGGTTGGGGTTTCCGCCCTCATCGTTGGGCTTCAGCCCCTACTGACCGCAGCCCTCGCTGGCGTGCTCCTACGCGAACGCGTGACAGCGCGCCAATGGCTCGGACTGGTTATCGCCCTCCTCGGAGTAGCGCTGGTATTGAGCGGCAAGCTTGGCCACGGAGCAGGCGATTGGTTAGGCGCTTTCGCCTGTGTCGTCGCGCTTCTCGGGATTACGGCTGGCACGCTCTACCAGAAACGGTTCTGCGCTGGCATGGACATTAGGACCGGCAGCGTTGTGCAGTTTATGGCTTCTGGTTTCGTCACCGCCGCTTTGGCAGTTTCGTTCGAACCCGTGCATATCGAATGGACCGGCGAATTTGTATTCGCACTCATCTGGTTGATCGTCGCCCTGTCGATGGGCGCCGTATCTTTGTTGTACGTGCTGATCCGGCGCGGCTCGGCGGCCCAGGTGGCCAGTCTGTTCTTCCTGGTCCCACCCTGCACAGCCTTCATCGCTTGGCTGCTGTTCAGTGAGACATTGGGCATGGCGGCACTGGTGGGCATGGCGATCACCGCGGGTGGTGTGTGGCTGGCTACCCGCCCATCGGCCGGCCTCGCCCGCGAGGAGCAGCCATCGTGCTAAGCTGCCGCGCCCGGCTTTCGCGTTCCAACTGGATCCAAATGTCAGCTGCGGTGCAGTGCCAGCGTTGTTGCCAACGAGCTCATCGAAACGGCCCCGCTACGTCTTGCAGCTGCCGCCGCATCAGCGGCCCCGGCTGCCATTCAAGCCGAAGCATGTCTGCGCCATCCGCCAGCAATTGAAAAACGCGGATCGCGACGCTTGAACGCCACAAGGCCGGAACGCGAAAAGGGCGCGCCGGCCACAACCGCGGCTTCCGCCCGCGTGCTTAATCTTCCTTGTAGGCGATAACATCCACTTCGACCTTAGTGTCGATGACGGCTTTTGCGCAGACGGTGGTGCGCGCAGGAGGGTTTGTTGGGAAGAGCTCTCCCATCGCAAGGTTCATCCACACGAAATCACGCGGATCGTCGATGTGGACATTGACCTTGACGATGTCCTTGAGCGTTAACCCGACCTCAGCGAGAGCCTTCTCCACATTACGGAATGCCTGGAAAGTCTGCGCTCTCGCGTCGCCCTGGCCAATGCCCAGCTCTGGATCGGCACCTGCTTGTCCGGAGACAAAGTAGAAGTTCCCTGCCCGAACGACCCGCGACGCTGAAAGCTTTGCGCCGGCGAAACTGCCTTGCGAGGGTGAGAACATCGTGCCCGCCATGTGCTGCTCCCGGAATAGCGGCTGATCCAGCACGCTTGGACGTTGGTAGCGCATTTGAAGAGGGTGAACCCTCGCCCGCAGGTAGCTAGCCACTTTGCTGGGGCCAAACCGGCACGCTGCGTGAAGAGGAATCGAACTTCAGCGCGCGGATGGAACGCTTATTTCGGCCGCGGTATCGCGTCGGGATGCGCCGCCAGGAACGCCTTGCACATCTTGTTGCGCAACATCGTGCGGTACGGCAGCGACTTGCAGGTCTTCATCTGCGCGATTTCTGCTTTGGTCATTTTGGAGTCGCCGGTCGATTGCTGAGTCCGCTCAGCGGCGGGCGCTTCGCCTTGCTGTTCGTTTGCGCGGTTGACTTGAGCATGAGCGCCAGTGCTAACGAGCGCGCCTAACGCTGCAGCTATGACGGTAGCCTTCAGTTGGATCATTCGATCGCTCCATTTTGCTCCCGCGAGAGTTGTAAGTGATCCTCCTTCTGCTGTCGATCGTCTAGCCTTGCAGCAGGTTGTGTTCCGCTAGCGACGTGGAAAACCTAACTCCGCCCCTTCGTCTGAGGGGACGGTTGATCTCTGCGCCGCCCGCGATGACGATAGATCCTTGAACCGCCGACTGGCGGCAGACATCGCCAAGGCCCGAGAAGGGTCGAGAACGGACGCGGCGCGATAAGGGGCCTGATGTCCGCTGAAGGGCTCGAGCCGAGAGTCCGCGATTGGCGCAGGGTCGGCGACTACGCTGATCAACCAGCCTGAAACGCTGAGTCTTTTATCGTTTCGGGGAGGGGCGTTTCCTGGAGAACAGGAATGGCTCAGCTCGACTTCGGGACGATAAAGGCCTGGATGGGCGCCAGCCACTTCAAGACCCGAAGGCTGAAGAACGTCGCCTGCGAGATAAGCTTCCAGGTGCTGGCCTACAACCTGACGCGCGCCATCGCGATCCTCGGCGTCCGGCCGCTCATCGCAGCGATGCGGGCCTGAGCGGACCGCTCGCCCCGGCGCCATCAACGCCCCGCGTCGCAGTTTTCACACAGCCTCGGGGAAACTGGACGTTGAGCCATTGCCGGCTGCCCTGTGGCGTCGAAGGATTTCCCCAGGCCAGCCCAGACGTTCGCGCGACACCGAGAGAAGGGGGTCTAGAGAGGGTTGTAGCGCCGCCATCCAGGCCCATGTTGCAAGTGCACTGCGAGGCTTCATTAATTTCTTGAAGATCCTGGATCGCGTCAACGAGCCTGCTTGTCGGCGCGGCCCAGGCTCAGACGAGTACCTGCGGTCTGGATCTCCGCGAGTGGGTTTATCGCGCTCCGCCGCAAAACGACTCGGTCCCGATCAGCCCCGATCCGTTACGCGCGTATGACCAGCAGCTGGCGCGTTCGCAGCAAGAACGGGTGGAGCAGGAGACGATCTCGCAGTCGCTGATGGATCAGCTTCGTCGACTGCTTCAGGCTGCGGAGGCTGCGCGCCGGGACGCGTACGAGCGGGACCTCGCCAGAACCGCCGCTCAAGGTGATTGCGACGCCGCCAGCATGCTCGCTCGACGTCGGGGCGACCTCAATGCCGCGGACGCGCTGCCGGGCTGTGCTTCGCGCTGGGGTGCGTCGCCCCGCATTGGGCTCAAGCAATCGTCATAGGATCTCGACCGAACACATGCTCGGCGCCGTCGGTTAAGCCGGTGATGAGAAAGCGTCGTGAGATCGAAACGGTAGACGCCCTTCGGCTTAGGGCCACAGCCCTGATTGAGGAGGCTAGGCTCGCGCGAGCTATCCGCCATAGCGCCGCTGAAAGGCCTGAGGCAAAGAGCAAGCTGGGCGACGATCAAAAGTGCGGTCCAGCTGAATCCTGACGCGCGGCGTGGTGCGCTTTCGAGCCAATGAAACGCGGGAACGGGTGCCTCGCGGGCCGCCGTTCTCGCTTTAACCGCCGATAGCAACTTTACCTGTCAGGCTGACACAGGATCCACGCTGTCGATTTAGGTCCAGCTCGAGACCCAGCTGACAGATCTCCGCTGAGCGTATGACGCGGCCTGCGATGCGGAACGCGATCGACCCCATTCCGGGAACCTCCGACCCGTTTCCACCTTGTAAGCCGCAAGAAACACCTTGCGAGGACTTTCAAGCGCTACAGCAGCGCTCGACATCAGTGGAGAACGGCGATGAGCAGTATAGATACGACAGCCGGCGGGAGCTCGGGGTCCTCCTCGCCACGCGAGACGGCGGCTGCGGCCGCCGACGCGGTGAAGAAGGAAGTCGCCACCTTCGCAGCCACGGTGCAGGATCGCGCCGTTGAGCAGGCGGAAGTGAAGAAGCAGGCTGCGGCCCAGACGCTCGGGGATTTCGCCGCGGCGATCCGGCGCGCCGGTGATGACCTCGCACAGCATGACCAGAGCATCGCCGGGCGCGTGGCGAAGCAAGCTGCCGAAGGGCTGGAAGCATTCACGCGCTCGGTGTCGGACAAGCAGCCCGCAGAGCTGTTAGGCGCGGTGCGGGACTTCGGCCGTCGCAACCCCGTCGCCTTCTTCGCCGGCGCATTGCTGGTCGGCGTGGCGGCGGGACGCTTCATTCGAAGCTCGGCGCCGCCGGAGCATGACGGCGCTTCGCGCTACAATTCAGACGGCTATTACCCCGTTTCAGACATCGTTGCTGGGTCGGAGGAGGCCGATGCGATCGACCACGCGACCTACGCTGCGGAAGACCCGGGCGAACGGCGCGACCGACCTGGAACGGAATTCTGAGCATGGACGCGCACGATCCTCGTTCGATCCCCGAACTGGTCTCGGCCCTGACGGGCGACCTGGCGAACCTGGTGCGGAAGGAATCCGAGCTCGTCCGCACGGAGGTGGGTGAGAAGATCTCGGGGGCGGGCAAGGCGGCCGGCGTGCTGGGCGTGGGCGCCGCTCTGCTGCTGGGCGCCTTTCTAGTTCTGCTGCAGGCGCTCGTGCTGGCGCTCACCAAAGTGATGGATCCAGTGTGGGCGTCGGTCCTTGTGGGCATCACGGTAGGCGCGTTCGGCGCACTCCTCGTCAGGGCCGCCGTGCACCGCATGACTCCGAGCGAACTCGCGCCCGATCGCTCGGCGAGGCAGCTTCAGAAAGACGCAAGCATGTTGAAGGAACAGGTGAGATGATGAAGTCGGCGGAAGAAGTCGAACGCGAAGTCGAAGCCTCAAGGGGAGAGCTCGATCGCACCATGGAAGCCTTGAAAGACAAGATGACGCCCGGCCAGCTGTTCGACGAAGCGACGCGGGCAATGGGTGGTGCGGGCCAGCAGGTGTTCTCTAAATTCGTCGAGCAGGCCCGCGAAAATCCAATGCCACTGGCCGTGATGGGCCTGGGTCTGGCGTGGCTGATGACGAGCTCGAACAAGACGCGTTATGCCCCATCTAGTCCTTTAGAGCCGCGCTCCTTCTCATCGGACCGCGGCGGGGCTTCTCTCGGCGAAGTGCTGCATAACGTGGAGGCGAAGGCCTCGGACGCGATGTCTACGGTCAAGGACAAAGCCTCGGACGCGGTCGCCGCGGCCAAGGAAAAGCTCGCCAGCGCCACTTCTGAGGCCGGCGCGGCTGGTCGCAACCTGTCCGCGTCGGCCGGCTCTGCGGTGGAGAAGGCGGGCGCATACGGACGGCAAGCGCAACGCGGATTGATGGATGCGCTCGACCGCGAGCCGCTGCTCATCGGTGGCCTGGCGGCCTTGGTGGGCGCCGCGATCGGTGCGGCGTTGCCATCAACCCAGGTTGAGGACCAGATGGTCGGCTCCACGCGTGACCGGCTCGTAGACAAGGGCAAAGACGCCTTGCAGGAAGGATTGGAGAAGGCAGGGGAGGTGGCCCAGTCTGCCTACGAGACAGTGAAGTCGGAACTCCACATGAGCGGAGACGCCGCGGCCGCGCAGGAGCAGTCGCAAAGCGGGGACGCTTCGCAAGACTCTCGCGGCCCGGTCCTGTGACGCCATCGGTGGTGGCTGTCATCAGCTCAGCTGGCTGTACTTGCTGCCGCGACGTTTGATGCCTCACCGGACGATGCGGCTGTCGCGGCCTGACTGGCGGATCACACTCCTCCTGGCGTCGGGTAGCGCCTTCCGGCGCGCTTCGGGACTGTCGTCGCCACATTCTCCACGCAATACTCGGCGCCTCGTCAACAGGGAGGCAGCCGCGGGCCGTCATGAGGCCATTCGTATGGGATCTTCAATCTGATCCCGTACGGAGCCTTCGTGCCCCCCGTCGCCAGGTCCGCTCTCCGCGTTAGTTGTTGGAGAAACTTGACTGGGGTGAACGGCGCGCCGTCGGGTGAACAGAG
>JAUYSA010000263.1 GCA_030696545.1 Hyphomonadaceae bacterium | reverse complement strand
CGCTGGCTGCGATGCCATCTGGAACGGCGCCTACATCACCAAGCTCGACCAGGTCGAGGCGATGGTGGCCGAGGCGAAGGCCAAGTGGGGCCGCGTTGATATCCTGATCAACAATGCCGGCATACTGCGCGACAAGTCGTTCTCGAAGATGACGATGGACGACTTCAAGAAGGTGGTGGACGTCCACCTGTTCGGCACGGCGAACTGCACCAAGGCGGTGTGGGAGACGATGCGCGAGCAGAACTATGGCCGCATCATGCTGACGTCGTCGGCTTCGGGCATCTATGGAAACTTCGGCCAGTCGAACTATGGCGCGGCGAAAGCGGCGATGGTCGGCTTCATGAACGTGCTGCACCATGAAGGCGCGAAGAACAATATCCGCGTCAACACGCTGGCCCCCACCGCCGCGACACGCATGCTGGAGGGCCTGATCCCGCCGCAGGTCGCCGACCTGATGGCGCCGGAACTGGTGACGCCGGGCGTTCTGTATCTGGTGTCGGAAGACGCGCCGTCGAAAACGATCCTCGGCGCGGGCGCGGGATGCTTCTCGGTGGTGCATATCTACGAGACGCCCGCTGTGTTCGTCGGTGGCGCCAATGCGACTGTCGATGATGTCGCCGCCAATTGGGCGAAGATTTCCAATCCGGCGAACGAGCAGCCGATCGACGCGGCCTTCGCGCAGACGAACAAGTTCGTTGCCGCCGCTGCTGAAGCGCTCGGCGTGAAGCTGGGCTGAGCATGGGCAGCGTGGCGCGGCTGAATCCGATCTGGATAAATGTCGCGTTCGCGCTGCTGTTTCCCCTGCTCGCTGTCGTGATGATCGGGAGCGATCATGCGGGCGAAGTCTGTTCCCGCGTGATGAGCGGCGGGGATGAGACTGCCCGGTTCTGGTACGAAATCCCGTGCAGCCCGGACATGCGCGACCGGAGCGGCTTTGGCGGCTATGCCTGGGCCTATGTCGGCATGTTCGTGATCACGGGGATGTATTCGGCCATCCTGTTCCCTGCCGTGACGGGGCTTACCGGCGTTGTGCTGGAAAGGCTGGCCCCGCGATGGGTGAACCGGGTGGACTGGGTTGTAACCGGCGTTCTGGCGCTCATACCCGTCGTGGCTTTGTTCGTCGCTTTCGGTTAATGCTGAGGGCCACGGAAAAACTATGGAAAACCTCGGTGGAACGCGTGTTGCTGGGTCACAGTTGACCGTCATTCACTGTGCCGCCAAAACGCGGAATACAGCTCTCAGGGGAAACTAGTCATGGCCCGCATCACGTTGCGTCAGTTGCTCGACCACGCTGCCGAGTACAGCTACGGGCTGCCCGCCTTCAACATCAACAACATGGAACAGGCGCTGGCCATCATGGAGGCGGCCGAGAAGGTCGACGCTCCGGTCATCATGCAGGCCTCGCGCGGCGCACGCTCCTACGCCAACGACATCGTGCTGAAGCACATCATCGATGCCTGCGCCGAGATGTACCCCAACATCCCGATCTGCATGCACCAGGACCATGGCAACGGCCCGGCCACCTGCGCGACCGCGATCCAGTTCGGCTTTACGTCCGTCATGATGGACGGCTCGCTCAAGGAAGACGCGAAGACGCCGGCTGACTACGCCTACAATGTGGACGTGACCCGTCGCGTGACCGAGATGGCGCATAGCTGCGGCGTGTCGGTTGAGGGCGAGCTGGGCGTGCTGGGCTCGCTGGAAACGGGCATGGGCGAAGCCGAAGACGGCCACGGCGCCGAAGGCGTGCTCGACCATTCGCAGCTACTGACGGATCCCGACCAGGCCGTGGACTTCGTGCGCGAGACGCAGGTTGACGCGCTGGCGATCGCCATGGGCACCAGCCACGGCGCCTACAAATTCACGCGCAAGCCGGACGGCGACGTGCTCGCCATGAACGTGATCGAAGAGATTCACCGCCGCCTGCCGAACACGCACCTTGTGATGCATGGCTCGTCGTCGGTGCCGCAGGACCTGCAGGACGAGATCAACAAGTATGGCGGCAAGATGCCTCAAACGTGGGGCGTGCCGGTCGAAGAGATCCAGCGCGGGATCAAGCACGGCGTGCGCAAGATCAACATCGACACCGACAACCGCATGGCGATCACCGCTGCGATCCGGAAAATCCTTACCGAGAAGCCGGGCGAGTTCGATCCGCGCAGCTATCTGAAGCCCGCCAAGGAAGCGATGCGCAAGGTCTGCATCCAGCGCTATCAGGAGTTCGGTTGCGAGGGCATGGCTTCCAAGATCAAGCCGGTATCGCTGGCTGTGATGGCGAAGAAATACTCCGCTGGCGAACTCAGCCCGCGCATTGCCCTGACGGCGAAAGCGGCCGAGTAGGCCCTACCACGGCAAGACATTCACAGGCCTGTGGGCGGCAACGCTCACAGGCCTTTGTATTTACGGTCTTCAAGGCATGATAGGACCAGAGCCTGTGGACAGGCCTGTTATCAAAGCTGGTGGGGCATGGCCCTTGCTGGTCGATACTGCGCCTTGGAAAGACCTGCGGAATGGCCTTCGGACAGAGCATTGAGACGCCCGCGACATCCTATGACGCCGTGATCGTCGGCTCGGGTCTGGGCGGCGCGACGATGGCGCTACGGCTGGCGACAGCGGGGCGGCGCGTACTCGTAGTCGAGCGCGGCGACTGGTACCGCTCGAAGCCGGGGACGGACGAGAACGACTATCTCTATGACGTGCTGGGACCGGCGGACGATATTTCCTATGTCGGCGGGCGCACCAAATTCTATGGCGCGGCGCTCTATCGAAACCGCGAGAGCGACTTTCGCGACGTGCAGTTCGAGACGGGCGTCTCGCCTGCGTGGCCGTTCGGCTATGACGAACTTGAGCCCTATTATGCCGAGGCGGAAAAGCTCTATCGCGTGCATGGCTCGCCTGCGGGCGATCCCAGCGAACCGCGCCGTGCTGCGCCTTATCCTTATCCGCCGCTGCCGCATGATCCGGCCGTCGTGAAGGTGATCGCGAAGCTGGAAGCCAAGGGCATTCCGGCGGCGCCTATTCCGCGCGGGCTGGATCAGGGTCCGGGTGGCGCGTGCGTGATGTGCGCGGCGTGCGACGTCCACGTCTGCCGGCGTGACGCAAAGATGGATGCGGAGACAGCCGCGTTGCGCCCCGCGCTTGCGACGGGTCTCGTCGATCTGATGACTCTGACAGAGTGCGAGCGTGTTCTGCTGACGCCAGATGGTACGCGCGCGGAAGGCGTTCTTCTGACGCGCACCGGGCAACAACATCGCGTTCTGGCGGAGACCGTGATCGTGGCGGCGGGCACGCCGCATACGGCGGCGCTGCTGCGCCGGTCACGCACGGATCAGCATCGCGAAGGCATCGGCAACAATAGCGGACAGCTCGGCAAGCGCGTTGGCGCGCATTCGACGGGCACGATCTTTCCTATGATCAGCCTTGCCCGGCTTGGCGCGCGGCACACGAAAACATTCGGGCTCAACCTCTGGTATGATGGCGCGACCGACTGGCCCCATCCGCTTGGCGTGGCACAGATCGCCGGACAGGTTCCGCTGTGGCGCATGACGGGCAAGCTGAAGCAGCCCATCGTGAAAGAGATTGCCGAACACAGCCTGACCGTCATCCACATGACGGAAGCGCTGCCGGATGAAGGTACGGGCTGGGCGTTTGACGGCGACAGGATCGGCGCGTTCACGCCGCCCCGCCACCAGGCGAAGACCTATGCAAAAATGCGCGACCTGACCGCGAAGGCGTTCGAGAAAGCCGGTTATCCGGTGATCCGCGCGCCGCGCCCGGTCGCCTTCTGGCACGAGACGGGCAGCGCCGTGATGGGCGTGGATGCGAAAGCCTCCGTCGTTGATCCGCAAGGCGCCGTGTATGGCGTAGCGGGACTCTATGTTGCCGACGCTTCCGTGCTGCCGTCCGCTGGCGCGCTGAACACGGGGCTGACCATCATCGCGGTTGCGATGCGCACGGGCGACGCCATCCTTGGCAAGCTTGGCCAACGGCAAGCGCAGGCCGCGCAAGCCGGGGCCTGACCCTTTTCGAGGACTCTTTGTCTGGCCATCGGGTTGCGGTGACAGCGGCAGCGACTAGGCTGACGCCATGCTTGAGATGCGCCCGAACTGCGAATGCTGCGACAAGGATCTCGATCCGTCGGGGACGGAGGCGCGGATCTGCTCGTTCGAATGCACGTTCTGCGCGGCGTGCGCCGAGGGAACGCTGAAAGGCAAATGCCCGAACTGTGGGGGTGGCCTCGCTCCCCGCCCGGCCCGCGCAGCGGACAAGCTGGGCAGGTTTCCGGCCTCAACGAAGCGCGTGGTGAAAGCGGCCGGTTGCGCACCAGCAGAATAGCCAGCAGGTGCGCCCGCCAGTTCAGCTGCAGAGCGCCATCATGATCTGCGCGTAGCCCGTGATCATGCGACCGAGATTGTCGACCGACAGGCGTTCGTTCGTGCCGTGGAAACCGTTGAGATCAGCGTCGTCGTAGATCGCCGGAGCGAAGCGATAGATCGCATCCTTGCTGATGGCGGAGGCATAGCGCGCATCGGTGGCGCCGATGACGAGGGCTGGCGCCACCGGCACCTGCCCGCCGCCTGTTGAACGGGCAACAGCTTCAAGCACGCGATAGGCTTCGCTGGAGGTCGAGGACACGGGCGACGGCTCGGAGCCGATGCCGTCTTCGTACTCAGCAATCGTCAAGCCCTCGATGTGCGAGGTGACGTCTTTGACGTGCTGCGTGACCGAAGCGACGCTGTCGTTGGGATGGATGCGGAAGTTCACCACGGCGCTGGCGCGCTGCGGCAGGACGTTGTCCTTGATCGAGCCGGTCATCATCGTGGGCGCGGTTGTTGTGCGGACGATGGCGTTGGCCGAAGCATCGCCGCTGACCTGCCCCGTGATGACGGAGCCGAGCAGCCACTGGTTAGCGAAGGCGAGCTTGGTCGTGAAAGGCAGGTCGGCCGCGACCGCTTCGATCATCTCGTTGAAGGGGGGCGCGGAAAGATCAGCCGGCATCTGTTTTTCTTCCAGCGCAACCAGCGCACGGGCGATGCGCACCGCGCCGCTTTCACGCGGCGGACGCGACGAGTGGCCGCCCTCCGTCGTCGCGGTGATCTGGAGCGAAATATAGCCCTTCTCGGCAACGCCGATCAGCGCGGCGGGCTTTCCGGTGAGCGGGTAGTTGTCGAGAACGGCATAGCCTTCGTCGAGCACCATGGCGGGCGTGACATTGCGCGATTTCAGCAGCGCGAAGATTTCGCGTGCGCCTGCGCCGGAGACTTCCTCGTCATGGCCGAAGGCGAAGATCACGGTGCGCTTGGGCGTCCAGCCTGACTTGGCGAGTGCGTCGCCAGCTTCCAGAATCGCGATCAGCGATCCCTTGTCGTCCATCGCGCCACGGC
>JAUYSA010000244.1 GCA_030696545.1 Hyphomonadaceae bacterium | reverse complement strand
ATACTTTTCAAGGAGCAGCTCATGAAACTTCATGCAAAACTCGTAGGGGCCCTGGCAGCACTGTCCATGAGCTCCGCTTTCGCGGTTCCGGCGTTCGAGGTCCCTGGTGGCCAGATTCTTGATCCGTTTGGCGGCATAGATTGGGCCTCGAACGGAAGCGCCTTCACCACTGACTTCAACCAAGCCAAGGCGAATAGCGGAACTCCGTTCGTCTTCAACATGACGTACTTCTCGTTCGCGCGCGCCACTTCGGGCATTCTCGATCAGAACGGTAACAGCTACTCAGTTCCGAACTTGTTCGGCGGCACGGCGGTCTCGGGAAGTGATCCCTTTGAGTTGACGATTGTTGCGACATTCCAAGAGCAAGCAACCTGCTTCGCTGGTGGCTTGGTTTGTACGTTCACCACGGTCGGTGTCGGTTCCTTCGATATTTACTTGGACACTGCACCCAACGCGACCATCGGCGCTGCTGCTGCACTTAGCCAGTACAACGACGGTACGCGAATCATTGGTGGCCTGATCAGCGCTGGCCCGTCGGGGACCTTCAACGCTCTCGCGCAGAACGGATCGACTGTGCTCCAAGGCCCCGTCGTGTATACCAACAACGCGTTTATCAATCCTAACCTCGTCGGGTCCACGGCAACCGGTACGTTGCAGATCGGTGGGTCGCAAACGGGTTGGTTGCGTCCGGATGGCATCGTCGGTCCTGACACTTGCAATCCGCTCGCGCCCGTAGACGCGAATTGTACTGTCGCTTTCCAAGCCGACGCGAACCAGACCCTCCGGATTCCGGAACCTGGTACGGTGGGCCTGCTTGGCGCCGCGTTTGCCGGAATCGCGCTCGGTGTGTCTCGCAAGCGTGCCAAGCGAGCGTAAGGGTATGCTGACTTAGTGAATCTCGATTTAATCGAGGGAAAAAGCGACGCGCAAGCGTCGCTTTTTTTTGGTGGAAGCGCTGGTGTTCTGCCTTGGCGCGAAACGCTCGCCGGTCTCCGATTGCGACAGGGTCCAGTACGCGGTCGAAGCTCAGCGCATGTATCTCTGAGTTGCAAAGAAATATCAGCTTAAGAAATGGCTGATGCATGGCTTGGCGCGGGAGCTGGCTACCGCTGGCTGACGGATCTAATCGCGAATAGTCTTGATTCCACTGAGAGCACGCTGGTAATGCTGGTTGATTTGTAGTGCGATGCAGAGCAGGGAGTGTTGAATCCAATGGTGATGCGCCCCACGCACCTTGCGTTTTTCAACATCCAGTGGGGGGCGGAAAACGCTTGTGAATTGCTCGTCCCGATAAGTCTAAGGGATGCGTACGACGATCAAAACGTCCTGCTTCCGTTGAAGGAAGCGCCCCAATAGCCCCCGAAAAAGCAGGGCTGGCGATGCCATGATCGTCCCCAGACGAATGGTTTCGAGGCCAGCATCAATGGCGCCTCCTGTTCTATGCATGTAGTTGAACAGGAATGAAGAGTTTAGAAATGGTATCCACGTGTCGACGTAGTACCTTCTTGCTTCGTGGATGATCGTTGCCCCCCCTTGTGTCATCAACTGGGCAAGCAGATCGCGGGTGATCAAGTGTCGGTGAAATGGTTGATGCAAACGCCCGGATTCGTCCAGCGGGTCGTCTATGCGCAATTCAGCGGCATCCGGTGTGCCAACGGCCAGGAGACCTCCTGGGCGCACCATTGACCGCAATTCCTTCAAATAATCCTTCGGTGAGGGTACGTGTTCGAGCACGTCTTGGCTTGTGACGATATCGAAGCGGTCCTTCAAGACTCTTGGGTCGTCGTATTCGCTTGAGTACGGCTCGTAGCCCTGGGCGTTTGCATATCCACGCTCCCGGAGAAAGCGAACGAAGCTGCCGTTGCCACAACCGAAGTCAAGGATCGAACTGCTCGGCTTGACTCCTGCCATCCGGAGTTCTGAAAGCCGTTGGGAAAAAAAACGTCGAGCTGCGAAATCTAGCTTCTGCCTCCTGAGCGGATAGTCTCGGTAGTACCTCGAGTAGTCGATGGCTTCTAGGCTGTGCAGGCTGCCGCAGTGCGTGCAGCGCCAGACCGTGAAGCGTTCGTGCAGAAACTCCCTGACGTTGCTTCGGACACGCCCCACATCTCGTGCGCCCTCGAACGTACCGGGGTACTCACAAAGATTGCAGATACGGTTTTCATCCATCGGTCCGCTTCCTCGAAACTGGTTCACCTTATGGTGAGCTTCTGCTCAACGAAGCTCGCCCCGTCACTGGGACTGGGTCGTCGGAAACAAAAAACGCGAGCGCTGTCCCAATGGTCCTGGCTTCAGCGAGATCCGTTCACGAGAGGGCTATCCTATCTGGCCCAGCGCCTCGGGAGTGGCGAGATCAATTCTTCCGAAACGTAGCGCAGACCTGGGATAGCGCTTCTGTGAGGCAAGCGTCTGTGTCAAATGCCTCAATCTCAACAGCGATGCGCCTGGCCGCATCGCGCCATGTCATATTGCCCAGCATATTTGCAACGATGCCGCGCAACGCCTCTGGTGTGGTCGTCGACAGGGCAAGAACACCGGCGCGCGAATGCTCGATTGCCCGCATATTCAGGAACTGGTCCATGTTTCTGGGAATGCCAAGGACTGGAACGCCGTGAGCAAGCGCCTGAAAAACGCCAGGGCTACCGCCATTGCACACTACTAGGTCGGCACTTCGGCAGGCTTGGTCTCCATCGACGAAATCCTTAACCCACGGCAAGTCATCGTACCGTGCACTCA
>JAUYSA010000243.1 GCA_030696545.1 Hyphomonadaceae bacterium | reverse complement strand
TTAACGCTCGCGCGCGGCTCGAGCGCGTGCGCCCCGGCCGCAGCGAGCGCCATCGCAGCAGTGGCAAGCGTAATGCGAATGAAGCGTGTCATGGGAGAGCCTCTTCCGTCGAACCGCCCCCGGTTTCACTGTCGCCTCCGCCGCCGCCCAGGCCACCCACGGCTTCCAGAAGAATGCCGAGGATATCCATGCTGCCGCGCGTATATTCAAACCTGGAACCCGGCTGCATGTTGTCCGGCATTCCGCTTATCTGGACGTGGATATAGCTGCCGCCCAGCAGGCTGTCTGACTGGATCTGCGCTGCAGACTCTTCGGGGATCTGAACGTCTTTCTTGATCGCGAGCGTTGCTTCCGCCTTGAAGGTTTTCTGATCGAGCACGACTGAACGAACAGTACCGACTTTCACGCCGGCCACCCTGACGTCGGTGCCCGGCGACACGCCATCGGCGCGGTCGAAACGCGCAATCAAGTCGTAGCTATCCCCGGTCGAAGCGTCGCTACGCTGCGAAAGCGAAAACACCAGGAAGAAGCCGGCAACGGCGACTACCGCAAGACCGATCAGGGTTTCGAAAAGCGATTCGCGCATCAGGGTTTCCAGGACTCATAATCGCCAGAACTTTTCGCCCGCTCGCCACCCTCGGACAGGCTGCCCTTGGGACGGTAGGCCTCAAGCGTGCCGGTCATGTTCGATTTATGGGGCAGCTCCCAGCTCTTGCGGGGCAGAGGCGATTCTGTCGGCGGTTTATCGAATGTGTAATGCAGCCAGCCGTGCCAGTCGGCTGGAACCTTGGTCGGCTCTGCGTAGCCATTGTAGATCACGTAGCGGCGCTTGCGGCCTTCGAGGCTAGGCTTTCTCTCCTCGAAATACCTGTTTCCGATGTCGTCCTTGCCGACGAAACCCGCCCTGCGGCCGATGTCGAAGCGGGCGCCAATGGTGGCACCGTTCCACCAGGTGAAGATCGACTTCAGCATCACGGCTCCGCAAGGAATTCAGCTACATAGGCATGAGTTGAGCGGCGCGAATATGGCGCCCGCGAATTAATGGGTCCAGAAGGGTAAAACCCTTGGTGCTGCGACAAATTCCTGTGTGCAGGCCACCCCAAACCACCTCATCATGTGGCCGATTCGCGACGGGCGCCGCATTGGTGGCCCGGTTGGCGTACGCGGGAGAAGACCGATGGCCGAATCCCGAACCAAATCGAACAGCCGCCATCTGGCGCGCGTGTTGGAGACAGGCGCGGCTTTGATCAGCCATGGGGACGCCGATGCGCCCCCTGCCCGACTGCTGAATGCCCACTTCGCAGCGATCCGGACGCTGGGCGGCGAAAGCGAAGCCGCTGAGGCTGTCTGTGAGGCGATCCGCGCGCGCCGAATGACGCCCATTTCACCAGCCACCCAGATCGAGGGGTCGCGTGGGACTTCGCTTGAAGCTGCGCAACTGCTGTCAGCAATCGCAGACGCCACATCGGTTGCGTCCGCCCGTGCGGTGGCCACCCAGGCTTTCGTGGCCGTGGCGGACGCGCTCGAAGCCCTCACGATCGAAACCGATGAGCAGGGACGGCCGACGACCGCGGCCCTGATCGACGCATTCAGGGCCGGCGCAGACGCGGAGCTTGTCGAGATCGCGCTATGCACGCCGGGCGGACCGCGCGCGGCGGCGATTACGCTCCGCCGACAGGCTACGGGCGCGCGCGAGCCAGGACGACAGACCTATGTGATCCCGGCCTGGACCGGCCTCGAAGCGAACGAGGTTTCGTCCACGATCGAACGTGTCAGCCGTACGCGACTAGCCGTCGAGATCGGGATCGGCGAGGGGGCCACGGATGCGAATGCAGCGTCAGTAGCCCTGAACGTGGCGAGGTATGTCTCCAGCGACGATCAAGCTCTCCTGACGGCCGACCTGTCAGCTCTGCACGCGATTGCGCCGTCGTGCGCCGTGCGGTTGGTTGGCCTTGCCGCCGCTGTCATGTCTAGCGGTCTTGCATTCGATAGCGAGCAAGGCCTGGCGGCGGCGGCCAAAATCTGCGGCCTCGCAAAAGAGGCTATTGGCGCGATCTCGGTCGAGCACCCCTCGCCCGCGGCGATCAGGTGGATCGCCGCTGAGAGCAGCGGCGCCGACCCTGTCGACCTGCTTCTGGCGCACGAAGACGAACAGACGCCTGATCTTTCCGAGTGTGTGACTGCTGCGCTCAACACGACCGCTTCCAAAACGGAAGCAGAGGATGTCCGGCTGCGCATCCTGGGCGCGCGAACGCTCGATCAGATCGACGGGCTCGAGCGACACCGGCTTGAATCGCGCGGCCTGACCGAGGACGCGCTGGACCGCATCGAACAGGCGCTGAAGGAAGGCCTGAGCCTTTCTGCGGCTTTCTCTCGCTGGGTGGTCGGCGACGAGCTTATCCGCAAGCGTCTCGGACTTGACCCGGAAGCTTACGACACCGATGGCGAAGCACTCTTGCGCGCGCTGGGCATTTCCGCCCGCGAAGTCGATGAGGCCCGCATTGCCGTCCAAGGCCGGCGTCGGCCGGTCTCCAATCCGAAATCACCGCTTGCCCGCATCCTGGCGCGTGCCGACGGCGTAACGCCAGAGGCGCGCGTACGCTTTGCGAAAGCGATTGCACCATTCGTGTCGCGTCAGCCCGTTGTCACCATCGCAACCGGCGAACAGTCCGATACAATGCGCATGACGGTTCATGCCTCCGTCCGCGCAGCTATCGCCGCCGGACTGGGCGTGCGCATTGAAGCAGGGCGTCCCGCTGTCGATGGCGAGCTGCAGCACAGGATTGCAGAAGCAAAGCGCCGGGCACGGGCGCCGCTTGCTACCGAGACGCAGGCGCCAACGTTCGAGCGCCAGCCGCAACCTGCAGCGCCGGTCCACACCCACGCGCACGACGAAGTCTATGTAGCCGAGCGCAGGCGCCTGCCGGATCGACGAAAGGGCTACATCCAGAAAGCCACCGTCGGCGGTCACAAGGTTTACCTCCACACGGGCGAGTTCGACGATGGCGAACTCGGCGAGATTTTCATCGACATGCACAAGGAAGGCGCCGCTTTCCGGTCGCTGATGAACAATTTCGCCATCGCGATCTCGATCGGTCTGCAATACGGCGTCCCGCTCGAAGAGTTTGTGGACGCCTTTATATTCACGCGTTTCGAACCAGCTGGCGAAGTCACCGGCAACGACTCCATCCGTAAGGCGACGTCGATCCTCGACTACATCTTCCGTGAGCTTGCCGTTTCCTATCTTGGTCGTGACGACTTGGCCGAGATCGAAAACGCCAGTCATGACGGGTTGGGATCGGGCGCGAATGAAGGCGAGGAGCCCACCGTTCCCGCACCGCCTGTGAGGCCAGAACAGCTTATTTCGCGAGGCTTCAGCCGCGGCGTCATGCCGGACAACATCGTCCCATTTACCGCACGGCGCCTTGCCGAGAGGCTGGAAGAAACCGAAGGAGCCGCGATCACGCCCCAGCGCTCCCCCGAATACCTGTCGGACGCCTGCCCCACCTGCGGTCACTTTACCCTGCGGCCAGACGACGGCATTGCGGTATGCGAGGCATGCGGAGTGACGGTTCAGACCGGCTAGGGGGCAACAGCTGGTGCGGCGTCAGCGGCTCGCTGACGCAGGGGGCTGCAAAAATTGCCGGATTACGAGCGATTGCCGTTTCGAACGAAGATGTAATGCGTCTGGCCTGCGACATGGGCCTGCGTTGTTGGTATTTCGGTAACGCGACGCCGCTAAATCTAACAAAACGAACATCCAACCACCGCCAGACGCACAAAAAGCCGCCCGCAAACCGCCCCGATTGAACTCTTTCTTCGCGCGAACGTTGCTAATCCGGCGGCGAACCCCGCTTAACTGCACATGGGACCCAGACTTTAATGGTACAGCGCATCTTCATCGCGGTTGTCGCAATCGGCCTGATGAGCCTCTCCGTTCTCGCGTAGGCCGCTTTCCTTTCATGCTCCTGCGGATACTGATCGCCATCGTTGCCATTGGTGCGATGGCCTTCACCGCCCTGGCACAGACGCCAGAGCAGAATGAAGCCGTCCGGAAGGCAGCAGCCCACAGGCTGCTGATGGGCGAAAAGGCCTGTCCTGGCTGCGATCTGTTCCAGGTCGATCTTTCCTATCAAGAACTGCCCGGGCTAGATCTTACGGGCGCCCGTTTGCGTCAGGCAGATCTGAGCCTTTCAACATTCGACAAATCGAAGTTCACCGGCGCGAACATGTCGATCGTCAACGGGTTCGGCCTGCGCGCCGAAGATGCTGACTTCTCCAAGGTCGACTTTGCGGATGCCACGTTGGTTGGCGGCGCATTCAGCAGGTCAGACTTCACGGCAGCCATTTTCGACAATGCGAACCTGTCAGGGGCAGACTTCGAAACCGCGACAGGGCTGACTCAGGCGCAGCTGAGCACGGCTTGCGGCGATTCCTCAACCAAGTTGCCGAAGGGCATCAAGCTGCCCGCCTGCAAAGATTAGCAGCAGCTAGTAGGCTAGCGGCGGCTCCATCGCCACGGGCATCTTTAGTCCCTCCAGCACGGCTTTGAAGCACGAGCAGCTGGACAGATCAGAACACGCCAGCGCTTCCAGCCTTCCCAGCAACCCAGCTGTCAGGATTTCCTGTTGCGGCTTGTCGAGCACAAGCGCCGCCAGCTTAACCGCGCGCGCTTGTGCGTGAGTGAGCCGGATCGTGGTCTTGACAGGCTGGGCGTAGTTCACGGGCGGCGCAGTCTGTCCACGGGAAGGAACCCACCCTGTGCCATCGTGATCAACGGAATGGCTAGGCTTCGCCTGCGGCCACACGGCCGCGACCTCGTTGAGGCGCACCTTCGCCGTTGGAATTTCCGGGGCGTTCGAAGCCGTGGCAGGCGCGTAGGGCACGGCCTGCGACCTGGCCGGGGGGGAGGTGATCGCAACCGGAACGACCGGCGGCTGCCACGGCTTCGATCCGAATGATGGTTCCTGCGACGGCTTTGCCTCGCCCTTCCGGGCAAGCAGGCCAGCGCTGAGTGATGCGTACTGGGGTGCTGACATGGGGTCTGCCCTCAGTGCGTCGGCCGGCGGCCGAAGCTGCGCGCCTGGCGCCGGTCCGGCTGCCCGATCGGCGGTCCCCGGTCCGACTTGCGCCGCTCAAGCGCATTTGGCTCGACCGGGCGAACAGCTTCCAGTACAGCACCCGGAGCATTTGCGCGGGCAGCCGCCTGCCCCGGCATGGCCGAACGGGGCGGTCCTCCCGTCTTTCGGCGGTCAGCGGTTGCGTTGGCCACGGCGATGTTGGCCCAGGCCGGGAGGTCCATGTCCCAAGCTTCCTCGTCATCTTCATCAACCGCCGGACGCGGCGCCTGCATGGGCGACTCCGGCGTGAGCACGGCTGTCGAGAAATCTGCCCTCGCCTTCTCGGCCCAGTGTACGTCGGCGCCGCCGTAAAGCTTGGCAAGGCGGCCGCGCAGGTACATCCACAACGCCGAGACTTCGAGCGCCGACTTCGACTCGGGCTGGATATCGCCAACGGTGCGCCCATCGATCATGGATGCGGCGAAGTCGACCCTGTGGTGCAGCGTCACCGGCGCAACGACACCATGCTGTGAAAGCGCAACAGCAGTTTCAGATGTGATACGCGCGCGTGGTGTGGCCGAGTTCACGACGAAGACCAGCGACTTGTTCAGGCTGTCCGCAATGTCGACCGTTGGCCCAACGGCGCGAAGATCATGCGGGCTGGGACGCGTCGGTACGACGACCAGGTCGGCGCGCTGAACGACATGGGCGATGGTCTGCGTCACCGCCGGGGGCGTGTCGATCACGATCAGTTTGAAACCGATGCTCTTGAGGTGGTCGAGACAGGCATCCAGCTCTTCAAGGGAAGCCTGCGCGAAGGCTGGCGTTGAAGCCGCACGGGCGTTCCACCATTTCGCCAGCGAACCCTGCGGGTCCGTATCGATCAGTGCGACCGGCCCATCGCCTGCGCGCTCGGCTTCCACCGCTATGTGCCCCGACAACGTGGTCTTGCCAGACCCGCCCTTTTGGGAGGCAAAAACCACAATCCGAACGCCGTCAGTCATAACCCTCTCCCGGCCCTGTGTCCCGGCCAGGCGCAAGGCGCGGCTCTGGAACACATGCAGGTTGACGGCAGGCGTTTTAGCGCAGGCCTATCGCAACACTGGCGATTTGAGCAGCGCCGTTAAGATGGGTGAACGTAAATGCGGCTGCGGCGACAGCCCCGAAAAGAGCCTGCCGCCGCAGGTGATTTCAAGGTTTATGTACCCGCCGTAAGCATCGTTAGCGCCGTGTCGGGCTCGCGAAGATTTACTTCTTTTCCTGAGCAACAACGCGAATACCCAATTCGCGAAGCTGCTTGGTTGAAGCGTCACTCGGCGCATTCATCAGAAGGTCCTGCGCCTGCTGGTTCATTGGGAACAGGGTGATCTCGCGGAGGTTCTGGACACCGCAAACTAGCATCACAACGCGGTCCACACCCGCCGCCATGCCGCCGTGAGGCGGGGCGCCGAACTGGAACGCGCGATACATGCCGCCGAACTGTGCTTCGACGTCGGCCTTGCTGAGACCAGTTATCTCGAACGCGCGCACCATTGTCTCCGGGCTCGCGTTACGGATGGAGCCGGAAGCGATCTCGTAGCCGTTGCAGACCATGTCGTACTGGAACGCCTTCAGGCTCAGCGGATCAGCGGAACCATTCAGGGCTTCCAGGCCGCCCTGCGGCATGGAGAACGGGTTATGCGCAAAGTCGACGCGCTTCTCGTCCTCGTTCCATTCGTAGAAGGGGAAGTCGACAATCCAGCAGCAGGCGAACTGATCGGGCTGCGTAAGGCCCAGCTCGGTCCCAACGCGGTTACGGGCTTCGCCTGCGAATTTATAGAAGGCGGACGGCAGGCCAGCGGTGAAGAAGATCGCATCGCCAACTGCAAGTCCGAACTGCTGGCGGATGGCTTCGGTACGTTCGGGGCCGATATTCTTGGCGACGGGACCGGCTCCGCCCTCCTCGCCTTCACGCCAGAATATGTAGCCGAGGCCGGGCTGGCCTTGCTGCTGCGCCCATGAGTTCATCTTGTCGCAGAAAGCGCGGCTGCCGCCACCCTTCGCCGGGATGCCCCAGACCTCGTTCTTGGCATCCTTCTCCAGCATGCCGGCGAATACCTTGAAGCCAGAGCCACGGAAGTGATCAGAGACGTTGTCCATCTCGATCGGGTTACGCAGGTCGGGCTTGTCCGAGCCGTATTTCCGGATCGAAGTGTCGTACGGGATGCGCGGGAATTTCTGGGTGACGGGTTTGCCGTTGCCGAACTCCTCGAACACGCCGCGGAGGACGGGCTCCATCGTGTCCCACACATCTTCCTGCGTGACGAAGCTCATCTCCAAGTCGAGCTGGTAGAACTCGCCCGGCAGAC
>JAUYSA010000206.1 GCA_030696545.1 Hyphomonadaceae bacterium | reverse complement strand
CTCAATCTTCCGGATCTGGCGCAGGGCGGCGCCGTTGCGGAGGCCCGCAACAACGCGCCTTCGGACACTCAGGAAGACATGCGCGAGCGCATCGCTGCGGATCTTCGTCCTGTGTTCGATGTTCCCGTGTCGGTGCAGGCTGTCATCGGCCGCACCACGATCGAAGTCGCCAAGCTTCTCGAGCTCAGCCCTGGCACGGTTCTGGAACTCGACCGCCGCGTCGGCGAAGCCATCGATATCTACGTCAACTCGCGTCTGGTCGCACGTGGCGAGGTCGTCGTCGTCGACGATCGCCTCGGCGTGACCATGACCGAGATCATCAAAAATTCTGACGCCTAGAGGAAAGCCCATGCGCGTTCTGATTATTGGAAATCTCGCGGGTCAGCTCTCGACCGCAACCAAGATGGCCTTCGAAAAAGGCGCCAAGGTGCTGCACGCACATGACACCGCGACGGCGCTGGAACTGCTGCGCACGGGCCGGGGCGCGGACATCGTCATGATCGACGTCCACGAAGATATAACGGGGCTCGTCAACGCGATGCGCCAGGAGCGTATCGTTGCTCCAGTCGTCGCCTGCGGCGTCAATGTGACGCCGGACATGGCAGCGCGCGCCATCCGCGCCGGCGCCCGCGAATTCATCCCGCTGCCGCCCGATCCGGAACTGATCGCCGCTGTTCTCGCGGCCGTCGCGGACGATGATCGCCCGCTGATCGCCAACGATCCGGTGATGCTCGAACTGCGTGGCCTGGCTGACCAGATCGCGCCGTCCGAAGCCTCCGTGCTCATTACAGGCGAGAGCGGCGTCGGCAAGGAAGTGATGGCGCGCTACGTTCACAAGAAGTCCAAGCGCGCGGACAAACCGTTCATCTCGGTCAACTGCGCCGCGATCCCGGAAAATCTGCTCGAGAGCGAACTGTTCGGTCACGAGAAGGGCGCTTTCACCGGCGCCATCGCCCGCCGGATCGGCAAGTTCGAGGAAGCCGACGGCGGTACGCTGCTGCTCGACGAGATTTCCGAAATGGACATACGCCTGCAGGCCAAACTGCTGCGCGCCATTCAGGAGCGCGAGATCGACCGCGTCGGCGGATCGAAACCCGTGCCGGTCAACATCCGCATCATCGCCACGTCGAACCGCATCCTGCAGGAAGCGGTCATTCGCGGCGAGTTCCGCAAAGACCTTCTCTACCGGCTCAACGTGATGAACCTTCACATCCCGCCACTGCGCGAGCGTCCGCAGGACCTCGCCTCGCTGGCCGATTATTTCGTCAACAAATACGCAAACGCCAACGGTCTCTCACATCGCCGCCTTTCCGACGCCGCGAGCGAGCGTATCCAGTCCGCTGCCTGGCTAGGCAACGTCCGCGAACTCGAGAACGCCATGCACCGCGCCGTGATCCTGGCGCGTGGCGAGGAAATCTCGGTTGATGATCTGCGCACGCCCGATGGCCGCCCCGTTCAGGCCAACACACTCGACGCGACCGCCGAGCGCGCGGTGAACGCCGCTGAAGCCGCGATCAAGGGCGCGGTCATGCGCGTCGGCCAGACAGTCGCTGAAGTCGAACAGGACCTGATCCTCTCGACGCTCGACCATTGCCTCGGCAACCGCACGCACGCCGCCAACATCCTTGGCATCTCGATCCGCACGCTGCGCAACAAGCTGGCCGCTTACAAGGACGCCGGGGTCGATGTGGCAGCCCCCGGTGAAGTCCGGGCGGCGGGGTAAGCTAGATGGCGCAGGCAGGTACGAGTACACTCGGTAATATCGGTGGAGGCGGGTTCGACTGGAACTCGTTCACCAAGCTGTTTGCGCGCGGTGAGTATGCGCTCGGCCTCGGCGTCATGGCGCTTGTCGTCATGCTCATCGTGCCCCTGCCCGCCTTCCTGCTCGACTTCATGCTGGCGATCTCGATCACGCTTTCCGTGCTGATCCTGATGACGGCCCTGCTTATTCGCAAACCGCTCGAATTCTCGGCCTTCCCGACCGTGCTGCTACTCGCAACGCTGCTCAGGCTAGCGCTCAACATCGCGACCACGCGCCTCATCCTTGCCCACGGCCATGAAGGCCCGCAGGCGGCCGGCAACATCATCGAGGCCTTCGGCGGCTTCGTAATGCAGGGCAACTTCGTTATCGGCGTCGTGGTCTTCATCATCCTGATCATCGTGAACTTCGTGGTCGTCACCAAGGGTTCGGGCCGTATCGCCGAAGTCGCGGCCCGCTTCACCCTCGACGCCATGCCCGGCAAGCAGATGGCGATCGACGCCGATCTCTCTGCCGGCATGATCACCGAGGACGAAGCGCGCAGGCGGCGCAAGGAACTCGAGGGCGAAAGCAACTTCTACGGCGCGATGGACGGCGCCTCGAAATTCGTGCGCGGCGATGCCATGGCCGGCATCCTGATCACCTTCATCAACGTGATCGGCGGCATGATCATCGGCGTGGCGCAGGAGGGCATCTCGTTCGAGGAGGCCGCCAACTCCTACACCCTGCTGACCGTCGGCGACGGCATCGTCTCGCAGATCCCCGCCCTCGTCGTGTCAGTCGCGGCCGGCATGCTTGTCTCGAAAGCCGGCGTCGATGGCGCGGCTGACAAGGCAATCGGAATCCAGCTTTTCACCAATCCGCAGGGCCTTGCAATGGCGGCCGTCACTGCCGCCCTGCTCGGCCTTTTGCCCGGCATGCCGATGATCCCGTTCTTTGGCCTCGCCGGCCTTGCCGGTTACGGCGCCTGGCGCGGCTTCCAGAAGCAATCAAAAGCCGAAGACACCAAGGCCCGCGAAGAGGTGGCCGCCGAGCGCGCCAAGCCCGTGGTCGA
>JAUYSA010000150.1 GCA_030696545.1 Hyphomonadaceae bacterium | reverse complement strand
CGTGGCGAGGCGGCTGGGAATTCCGCGGAAGTGTGAGCGGGTTTGGGCGGTGGACCCTGACCTTCGCTAGGCGCGCGTGCAAATGATTGCACGCTTTCATTCCACCGTTACGGAAGCGTACCAAAGGTACGCGTCCCCGGCGGAGGCCGGGGTCCAGTCGATTTGAGACTCGCGCGAAGAGCAGCGTTTTCCTATTCTGAACGCGGGGAAATGCGCATGAGTTTCTGGGTTTATATTCTCGCCAGTGAGCGTAACGGGACGCTCTACACGGGTCATACCGATGATCTGCCGAAGCGTGTTTGGGAGCACCGCGAGGAGCTGAAGCCGGGTTTCACATCGAAGTATCACATACACATGCTGGTGTGGGCAGAGCCCTGCCCGACGCGTGATGAAGCGAAGACGCGCGAGCGGCGGATCAAGGAATGGAAGCGCGCGTGGAAGCTGCAGTTGATCGAAAGCATCAATCCGGAGTGGAAAGATCTCTATCTTACCATCGGTCACTGGTATTCACGGGATGCCGTGTGAGGGGCGGCTGTCCGCAAGATGGCAGCGTACCAAAGGAAAGGTACGTGTCCCGGCGGAGACGGGGTCCAGTCTGTTGCGAGTGTAGATAATTCAGTGCGCTTCGCGCGCTCTTTTTGATGGTCTGGACCCCGGCCTTCGCCGGGGACGCGTGCGCGAGGCGCACGCTTCCAGTTGGCGCACTTGACCCTCACCGGCTATCCCCCTACTTCCGCGCCTCAACTCGACCCGGCCGTGGTTTGATCCCGCGGCGGCGCCTTTAGAGAGAACAAGATGTCCCGCAAGAAGAAGGGCGAGCCGGTTCATGGCTGGCTGATCCTCGACAAGCCCGAGGGCGTGACCTCGACGCAGGCGGTGGGCATCTGCCGGCGGATCTTCAACGCGCAGAAGGCGGGGCATGGCGGCACGCTTGATCCGCTGGCGTCTGGCATCCTGCCGCTGGCGTTTGGCGAGGCGACCAAGACGGTCGGCTACGTCATGGAGGCGGACAAGGATTACGTGTTCACGATCCGCTGGGGGTCTTCGACCGCCACGCAGGACCGCGAGGGCGCCGTGACCGGGGAATCCGACGTGCGGCCGACACGGGAAGCCATCGCTGAGGCGCTGACCGGGTTCATTGGCGAGATCCAGCAGACCCCTCCGATCTATTCGGCCATCAAGGTGAATGGCGAGCGGGCCTATGACCTGGCCCGCGACGGTGAAGAGGTGGAGCTGCAGCCCCGGACCGTGGTGGTTTACAAGGCGGAACTGCTGGACTGCCCCTCCCAGGACCTCGCCGTGATCGGTGTTACGTGCGGAAAAGGCTTTTATATCAGGGCCTTGGTGAGAGATTTGGCCCTGAAACTGGGGGCGGAAGGGCATGTTGCGGCCCTGCGGCGGACGCGCGTGGGCGCTTTTGCCGAGGACGCGGCAATTCAGCTTTCAATTCTCCAGCAAATGAGCGATAAGCCCGCGCTGGACGAGCACCTCGTTCCTCTCGAGACCGCGCTGGACGACATCCCGGCGCTGGCCATCACCGGGGAAGAGGCGTCCAGGCTCAGGCAGGGCCGAGAGATCGTACTTCTGCCCCATCAGGTCGAGGCGTTTCGGGAGATGCGCCGTCCTCGTCAAGTAAACGGGGAGGATGCCTCCCGCGTATGCTTGGCCACTGAAAAGGTGGGCGAAGAACAGCTCGGTGTTGCCCTGGGTGAAGTCCGGGCCGGCAGATTCATGCCGGTTCGCGTGTTCAACCAATAGACTGGCCCCAGGGCCCAAGGAGAAACCCGATGTCGATCACGCCGGAGGCAAAAGCCTCCCTGATCAAGCAATTTGCCCGCACCGAAGGTGATACGGGCAGCCCCGAAGTTCAGGTCGCTATCCTGACTCACCGGATCAACTACCTGACCGGGCACTTCAAAGAGCACAAGAAAGACAACCACTCGCGCCGCGGCCTTCTCAAGATGGTCTCGCAGCGCCGCCGACTGCTCGACTATCTGAAGTCGAGAGACGAGGCTCGTTATCAGACGATCCTCAAAGAGCTGGAACTCAGGCGCTAGGCCGGGTTCCTCCCACACCCGCCGGCCCACCGGGGTCCGGCGGGTTTTCGTATGCAGAAAGAGAAAAGACTGATGTTTGACATTCAACGTGTGACGATCGACTGGGCGGGCCGTCCGCTCACCCTCGAGACTGGCCGCATTGCGCGGCAGGCCGATGGAGCGGTTCTGGCGACCTATGGCGAGACTTCGGTTCTCGCGGCGGTCGTTTACGCAAGGAAGGCGAAGGAAGGCCAGGACTTCTTCCCGCTGACCGTGAACTACCTTGAGCGCTATTACGCGGCTGGCCGCGTTCCCGGCGGCTACTTCAAGCGCGAAGGCCGTCCGACCGAGAAAGAGACGCTGACCTCGCGCCTCATCGACCGTCCGATCCGCCCGCTGTTCGCTGATGGCTTCAAGAACGAAGTGCAGGTGACTGTCACCGTGCTTTCGTACGACCAGGAAAATGATCCGGATATCGTCGGCATGGTTGCGGCTTCTGCCGCGCTCGTGATTTCCGGCGCGCCCTTTGCTGGCCCGATCGCGGCTGCCCGCGTCGGCTACAAGGACGGCGCGTACATCATCAACCCGACAGCCGAGCAGATGGAAGGTTTCCAGCTCGACCTCGTCGTCGCCGGCACGACCGAAGGCGTGATGATGGTTGAATCGGAAGCGAAAGAGCTTTCGGAAGACGTGATGCTTGGCGCGGTGAAAGCCGGCCATGACTCGTTCCAGGGCGTTATCGAAGCGATCATCAAGCTGGCCGAAAAAGCCGCCAAAGAGCCGTTCGCGTTCGAGAGCCCGGACCATTCCGCGCTGCTCAAATCGATCCAGGACATTGCAGGCGCGGATCTCTCCACCGCCTACAAGATCAAGGACAAGGGCGAGCGTTACGCCGCCGTGGGCGTCGCCCGCGAGAAGGCCAAGGCTGCGCTCGTGAAATCCGAGACGAACCCGACGGGCGCTGACCCGCTGGTGTTCAAGGAGCAGTTCAAGGAAGCCGAAGCCAAGGTCGTTCGCGGCGACATCATCCGCACCGGCACACGCATCGACGGCCGCAAGACCGATCAGGTCCGCGCGATCGTCAGCCAGGTCGGCGTCCTGCCGCGCACGCACGGCTCGGCGCTGTTCACCCGTGGCGAGACGCAGGCGCTTTGCGTCGCGACGCTCGGCACGGCTGAAGACGAGCAGTATATCGACGGCCTCGAAGGCACGAAGAAAGAGAAGTTCCTTCTCCATTACAACTTCCCTCCCTACTCGGTTGGTGAAACCGGCCGTGGGGGCTCTCCGGGCCGCCGCGAAATCGGTCACGGCAAGCTGGCCTGGCGTGCGGTGAAAGCCGTTCTGCCGAAGGGCGAGGACTTCCCCTACACGCTGCGCATCGTGTCAGAGATCATGGAGTCGAACGGCTCGTCCTCGATGGCGACCGTCTGCGGCTCCTCGCTCGCGATGATGGACGCCGGCGTTCCGATCACCCGTCCGGTGTCGGGCATCGCCATGGGCCTGATCAAGGAGCCGAACGGCATCGCCATTCTCTCCGACATCCTGGGTGATGAAGATCACCTCGGCGACATGGACTTCAAGGTTGCCGGCACGGAAGTGGGCGTCACGTCCCTCCAGATGGACCTGAAGATCGATAGCGTCACGTTCGACATCATGACGACGGCTCTGAACCAGGCGAATGCCGGCCGTCTGCACATCCTCGAAGAGATGAACAAGGCGATGGACGGTGCGCGCACCGAAGTCTCCGAGAACGCTCCGAAGATGATCTCGATGAAGATCCCGGTCGACAAGATCCGGGACGTCATCGGCACGGGCGGCAAGGTGATCCGCGAGATCGTCGAGAAGACGGGCGCGAAGATCAATGTCGAGGACGACGGCACGGTGAAGATCGCGGCTGTCGAAAAGGAAAGCCTCGAGGCTGCGCAGAAATGGATCCACGGCCTGACGGCGGAAGCCGAAGTGGGCGCGATCTACACCGGCAAAGTCGTGAAGGTCATGGAGTTCGGCGCGTTCGTGAATTTCTTCGGCGCGAAGGACGGCCTCGTCCACGTGTCGCAGATGGCAGCCGAGCGCGTGAACTCGCCGGGCGACGTCGTCAAAGAGGGCGACACCGTGAAGGTGAAGCTGCTCGGCTTCGATGATCGCGGCAAGGTTCGCCTGTCGATGAAAGCCGTGAACCAGGAAACTGGCCATGCGATCGAAGGCGTGACGGATGACGGCCCGTCGGGCGATCGTCCGCCGCGTCGCGAAGGCGGCGATCGTGATCGCGGCGGCCGTGGCGGAGACCGTGGTGGTCGCGGCCGTGGCCCGCGCCGCGAAGGCGGCGGCGATGGCGACAAGGCCAAGGAAGGCGCGGAGTAAGCGCCTCTCTGAACTGATACCGAAGCGGCCGCCGGAGAGATCCGGCGGCCGTTTTGTTTGAGATTCCGGCATTGGGCGCGCGAAGTGTATTGCGCCAGTTCTCGCGGATTGCGGCTAGACGGGATGCTGCGATTTGCGGGACACTTTGGTCGAATGTCCGGGGGATACATGTTCGACAAGCCGCTATCCGTTCTGGTGCGGATCTATCGTATTGGGCGCGGGTCGTTTGATCGCGCCAAATGGATTCTTCCCAAAACGTTCCGATTCCTGTTTGCTGTCGGCTCGCTTGCAGTGGCAATCATCGCGGTTGGAAACTCGGTGAAGGATGGCGCCACTCAGAACGAATACTTTGAAGCAGTTAAAACAACCGGCACGGCTATTTCAATGCTGCTGGGGTTCCTGGCGATCCTGTATTACTGGTTTCATAAGCTCACGATCGCAGACAACTCCATTGCGCAGCAAATTACACATGCTGTTCGCGGAGCTGAGGTCATTCACACTAACGTCGGCCAGTCGCTTCTCACGGACACGGACGCCAACCAGCTTATTGAAACTGCCCACAACCCGATCGAATACAATCGTAAACTCTCCGATATCGACGAAATGGTACAGCTGTTCAAAGGCATGCTTGTGCTGCGCCTTCCGAACGCCAACATCACCACTTTCGACGACAAGAAAATAAAGCTGCGTACTGATATCAGTCGTGAAGCATTGGAGAATGGTGAGACGATCCACCTCCAGCAGACATCCTATTTCCGCGACCGGCTTTCAAACGCTGTCTGGGACAAACTCGTAAAGCTGGATGAGCGCACGGCGATAAACTTCGTTGACGAAACATTTGCCAGCCGATTCGATCAACACTCAGGGAAAATCGTCTGGCGATTACACGACCTCCCTCAGTCGCCATTGGCAAACCAAATTGGCGCGAGTTGCATTCTGCTGACATCCGATCGGCGTGTGATCTACCTGCGACAAGGGCGTCGATCATCCGAGAACGAGGATAAGTTGGGGCCGTCCGGGTCCGGCTCGTTCGACGCCCGGGCGTTGACGCGTTATGCGGGTAAGACGCTGCAGGAGCTGGTACGGGGCGAGTGCCAGCGTGAACTGAAGGAGGAATGTGGAATAACGGACTCGGATATCGTCGACATTCAGATCTGCGGGTTTGGCCGCTATCTATATCGAGGCGGGAAGCCCGAGTTCTTTTGCATTGCGACAACGTCGAAGGGTAGCCCGGATATCAAGGTTCCAGTGCGAGAGTGGGATTTTCAATCAAAGCTAGTGATCCGTTCAGATGCCATCGCTGCAACACGCGGACCTATGCCAATGTTCTGCAACACGCTTGCTGATGGCTTCGATCGCCTGTGGCAATCGCTTGAGCGCAATCATGGCAAGGAGAAGGTATCGGGGCCGTTGATCTGGAATCTAAGGCTTGCCGCGGACTACCTGCGAAAAGGCAACCCCGAACGACTGCGCTTATTGTTGAAGACCTTGAATCCTTCCGCCTAGCTCTACCCCCCTCCCACCGGAAACCTCAACTCGAAGCGCACGCCGTTGTCGCGGGTCGCGGTGGATTTGCCTTCGAGTTGTTGGGTGAGGCCGGCGATGAGGCGGGTGCCGAGGCCGAGGCCGCCGGAGGGGATTTCGGCCATGCCGACGCCGGTGTCTGCGATGGTGAGGAGGGCTTCGCTGCCCGGTAGAGGACGCTCGAGCGTGACGGAGACGCGGCCGGCCTTGCCATCTGGGAAGCCGTGCTTGAAGGCGTTGGCGACCACCTCGTTGACGATTAGGCCGAGCGGCAGGGCCTGATCCGGCGAGACAGTCAGCGGGTCGAGGCGCCAGTCGAGATCGACGCCGGGAGGGGCCGAGTCGCGCAGGCCTGCGAGCAGCTTGGCGAGATAGCCTTCTGCATCGAGCGCGCCGAACTGGTCGCTTTCATAGATGTGCTGGTGGACGGCGGACATGGCGGCGATGCGGCGGATGAGATCCTCCTTCATCTGGGCCGGCGCCTGCTGCAGCTTTACCAGCGCCGCGACCTGCTGGAGGTTGTTCTTCACGCGGTGATGGATTTCCTGGAAGAGCATGCGGTTCTGGTCGAGCGCGACTTCGAGTGCGACGCGGGAGCGTTCGTGGCGCAGGAGCAGCATGATCGCCCAGCCGCACAGCGCGACCATGACGATGAAGACGGGCGCCGCGACCAGCGCGGTGGAGCCGACGCGGTTCCAGAACGCATCAGCCGTTTCGGCGCGCGAGCGGCTGGCCGTGACGATGAGACCAAGATCCTTGAGCGACTGGTAGCCGACGATACGGGGAATGCGATCGACCGGCGAGGCAGCAGATACATAAACGCCATCGGCCGACTTCGGCAGATGAATAGTGAAGAGCTCGAAGCTGGCGAGGTTCACGCCTTCGGCCGGGACGGGATAGCGCGTGACGAGCGCGCCATCATCGCGGATGACGCCGACAGTGGATTCGACGCCGAGCGACACCTCGCTCCACACCTCGGACAGACTGTCTGCCGGCAGGAGCGCCGTGATGACGCCGGCGAACTGGCCGTTGCGCTCTATGCGCCGGGCGATGCCGAAGAAGCGCAGCGCGCCCGCCTGCCCCAGCAGCGGGGTGATCGTCCACGGATCGCCGCCAGCGAGCGCGACGAAGGCGGGGTTGTTCGCGACATTGGCGCCGCGCTGGCCATTGGCCATGAGGGTCGTGCCGGTGGCGTCGTAGAGCTGGGTGAGGCCTTCGCCGGGGGCGCCGGGCCTTGGCGCGAACAGCAGCGGATCGGGGCCAAGCGCCTCGTCCATGCGGCGGAGGCGGTCGAGCGTGATCGTCACCATGTTGCGGACATTGGCGCTGACGATGCGGGCGGCGGCGAGGACACGGTCTTCCGACGCGCGCGAGGCGTCACGCTCGCTGAGCCAGATCAGGGCGGCGGCGAACAGGGGCACGAGGATAGGGATGAGCAGCAACAGGCTGATAGCGGCGCGAATGCCGCCGGGCCGTGTGGTGCGCGGCTTCAAGGCTGTGGTCACTCAATCTCCCCGGGCGGCGCCTGTTGGCGCTTGCGTCCACCTCACAATCTAGGTCGGCTGCGGCAAGGGCAAGGCGGCGATTTCACGCTATCGCGTGAGGCATAGAGTTAACGCAGGAAAGAGCGCTGCAGGCGCGAACATGCTTGACCGAGAGGGCTTGGATGCTACGCCGGTTAGGCGGGTGGACGCGTTGAGGGCAGACGTGACAGCAGGCTCCAGCAGCGACGGGGGGATGATCACAGATCCCGGCATTCGGCTGCTGACGAAGATCGGTGATTTCGTCGAGCCGCTGACGCGATTTGATCGCGGGCACCTGACGCTTGAAAGCAGCCAGCATGTGAATGTGGATGTCGTCGCGCGGCAGGTTTTCCGCGTGGCGTTCGAAACCATACGCAGCGAGGGCAATGGCGGGCTGCCTCAGGGCGTGATGCTGGCGGCGGATGCGGCGGCGATGGCGCAGCTGAGCGAGGGTCAGCTGGCGGCCTCGCGGGCGGCGGTGTCCGCGCGGCTGTCGGCATGGGCGGCGGAGCATGGCGAGCGGCCGGCGGCGCGGCCGGCGGTGGGCGACTGTTTCACGGCGCTGCCGGCTGTGGGCCATGTGGAGACATGCGCGCCGTGCCAGGGCGCGGGGAAGATCGCCTGCGCTGTGTGCGAGGCAGCGGAGACGCTGACCTGCGAAGCGTGCGAAGGCCGCGGCAGCAATCCATGCAAGGCGTGCAATGCGACCGGCGACGTGACGTGCGCCACCTGCAAGGGGATGAAGACGGTGGTGACGCACCGCGAGCGCAAGGTGCATGACGAGGACAACAACGCGCGGATCGAGCACGTGCAGGAGACCGCAACTTGCGGCAGCTGTAACGGGACGGGCATCACCCGTTGCGGAAAATGCGGCGGGCGATCGGCGATCATCTGCGCGACATGCCATGGGCAGAAGACGATTCCGTGTGCGTCGTGCAAGGGCGCGGGCTCCAATCGCTGCGAGACGTGTGGCGGCGAAGGGCGGCGGCATTTCACGGCGCAGGTTTCGTGCGCCATCCGCGAGACATTCGAGACGAATGTGCGGACGCCTGATCCGGAGACGACGTCGGTGTTGAAGGGGCTGGACAGCATCGACAGGGTTCTGGGTCTGGCGGCGACGTATCGATCTGCTGCGGAGACGAGCGCGGACACGCTGCGGCGGGAGACGACGGCGGTGACGCCTGTGACGACCGTGACGGTGGTGGCGGGGGGAAGCCGGGCGCAGGTGCGGGGCTTTGGTCCGCAGCAGGATGTGCTGGATTATCGCAACATCGCCGGGATGCTGTTGTCGGATGATCTTGGCGTGCTGGAAGAGGCGCTGCTGGCGACGCGGCTGATGCCGCCGCGCGTGACGGATGCGATGCATGGGTCGCTGGCGACAGTGCTGGCGTCGGAGGCGAATGTCGCAATCGCAGAGAACGCAGCGAAGAAAGACCAGAGCGGGATTGCCAGCCGGTTCAGGGGTGTGGTGACGGCGGACTACATCACGTGGGCGGGCGGCGCGATCAAGACAGCGATGACGCGAGCTTACTGGGCGATGATGGCGAAGGGGCCGGTGGCGGTTCTGGCGATTCCGCTGATCCTGATGCCGATTGACCTGCTCGTGCGGGGACAGGGCCAGGGCGGACGGCTGATGGCGTTGCTTGGCGTTATGCTGATGACGTTCTTCGCGGCGCTGGCGGCGCATTACTGGGTCGTGCAGGAGCTTCAGAAGAAGCTGGCGCCGGAGGGGGCGCCGAAGATCCAGCGGATTGTCGACAAGCTGAACCTGACGCTGCACTGGCTGGCGGCGGCTGGCGTCGCGGCGGCTGTGCTGACTGTCGTTGTGGCGAGCCTGACGGGCCTGCTGCTTCCGATGTCGCCGCCTGTGATCGAGCGTCCCTAGAGCGTGGCGGCGCGGGCGGAGGCGAAGCCCCCGCCCACTAGACCGCGCCGGTCCTCAGCGCGCAGCGAGGCTGCGGGAGGAGTCGGCGGCAGAAACTGTTTCGACCTGCGCGCGAGCTTGACCTGTCGGCGTGAAGGCGATGGCGACGGTGATGGCGAGCGCCATGACAGCGAGGAGTTTCTGGCTGACAGGCTGTTTCATCGCCGCTCCGTTCGTTCGCCGCTTCTCTGACGTGAATCGATGACAGGCGTCTGACGGAAACCGCTCTGTTGCGTGAAACTCGCCAAGCGGAACTGACGCTGCGGAGCAGGTTTCCCGTGTGTCCAATGGGGATTAGCGACGTTTCACACAGACTCCACGCGGTTTTAGCCTGAGCGCCAAATAGTGGCCGGCCAAATCGACGCGCCATTAAGCGCGACCGTCTGCGAGCGCCCGAATTCA